>CAJURV010000019.1 GCA_910588925.1 uncultured Rikenellaceae bacterium | reverse complement strand
CAGATATTCTTTGAGTTATTATCATAATTTTGCACTTGCTTGTTGAGTCTGCAAGTAAGATTCATTCTTCATTTTCCTTTGGCTCTGCGCTCTCATTTCACTATATTTGCACAAATTAACCGGCGTATTCTTCGCGCCGCACGATTATATTTTTATCATGAACATAGAGAGTTACATAGCATCGCGTGCACTCGAGGCATTGCGCTCGTTATACGGCGAGGTGGCAGCCGACGCGGTACAAATACAGAAAACGCGTAAAGAGTTCGAGGGCGACTATACGCTGGTTGTCTTCCCGCTCCTGCGCCAAAGCCGCAAATCGCCGGAACAGACCGCCACGGAGGTCGGCGAGGCCATATGCGGCATGTGTCCCGAAATCGCTTCGTTCAACGTAGTCAAAGGTTTCCTCAACATGAGCCTTTCGGCGTCGTTCTGGAACGACGTGTTCGGCAAAGCTGCCACCGACCCCGACTTCGGTTTCGCTCCCAAGAACGGCAGGAGGGTGATGGTGGAATATTCCTCGCCCAATACCAATAAACCCTTGCATCTGGGCCATGTGCGCAACAATCTGCTCGGCTACTCCGTGTCGCGCATACTCGAGGCTGCAGGTAGCGACGTATTCAAAGTCAACCTTGTCAACGACAGAGGCGTGCATATCTGCAAGTCGATGCTGGCGTGGCAGTTGTTCGGTAACGGCGAGACTCCTCAAAGTTCCGGCATGAAAGGCGACCACCTTGTCGGCAAGTACTACGTGGCTTTCGATGCGCAATACAAGAAAGAGATAAAGGAGCTGACGGATAAAGGGCTCTCCGAAGATGAGGCGAAAAAAGAGGCTCCCGTAATGAAACAGGCGCAGGATATGTTACGCCGCTGGGAGGCCAAAGACCCGGAGGTGTACGCCCTTTGGGAGCGCATGAACGGCTGGGTTTACGAAGGCTTCGACAAGACCTACGCCGACATGGGCGTCTCTTTCGACAAGGTGTACTACGAGTCGCAGACCTATCTTCTCGGCAAAGAGCTGGTGGAAGAGGGGCTGAGAAAAGGCATCTTCTACCGCCGTGACGACAATTCCGTATGGATAGACCTCACCGCCGACGGCCTCGACGAAAAGCTGTTATTGCGCGGCGACGGCACCTCCGTCTACATGACGCAAGACCTCGGCACCGCTCTGAGCCGCCACGACGAGTTCGGCTTCGAGAAGATGATATATGTAGTAGGCAACGAACAGAACTACCACTTCCAAGTGCTCAAGCTGATACTCAAAAAACTGGGTTACGAATGGTCCGACGGCATATATCACCTCTCCTACGGCATGGTGGAGCTTCCCAACGGCAAGATGAAATCGCGCGAGGGGACCGTGGTCGATGCCGACGACCTCATAGATGGCATGGTGGCCACAGCCTACGACATGTCGCGCGAGATGGGCAAACTCGACGGCTACAGCGACGAGGAGGCACGCGAGATAGCGCGTAAAGTGGGCATGGGTGCGCTCAAGTATTTCATACTCAAAGTCGACCCCAAAAAGACAATGCTTTTCAACCCGCAGGAATCTATCGACTTCAACGGCAACACCGGCCCGTTCATACAATACACCTACGCCCGCATACGCTCGGTGCTCCGCAAGGCGGCCGAGAGCGGCATAGACGTGCCGGAGGCGTTCGCTCCGTCGTTCGTGCCGGCAGCAAAAGAGATAGAGGTCATCAAGTTGCTCAACGACTTCGAGAGCGTTGTACGCGACGCGGCTGCAGCCATGTCGCCGTCGTTAGTGGCCTCGTATTGCTACGATCTGGCAAAAGAGTTCAACCAGTACTATCACGACTTCTCTTTCCTCAAAGAGGAGGACGCGACCGTTCGCGCCGCACGTCTGGCCATAGCCTCGTTCACCTCTGCGGTGATAGCGCGCGGCCTGTCGTTGCTGGGCATAGAGGTACCCGAAAGGATGTAGAATGGGCGGCATATTGGCACACTCCGAGAGGTACATCACCCTCACCGAGCTTCAACAGGGCATCAAAGGCACCCTGTTGAGGTCGTGGGGTGCGCTCCTTTGGGTGGTCGCCGAGATCAACGATCTTAAGATCAACAACACCGGCCATTGCTACTTGGAGCTGGTCGACAGGCCCGAGGGCGAGAGCTCTCCCACCGCCACTATGCGCGGAATAATATGGTGTAACGATGTCGACGAGGTGCTCGGACGCTTCGAAGGGGTCACCGGCATGGAGTTGGATAGCGGCATGAGGGTGCTTATGCAGGGACGTGTCAACTACCACGAGGTTTACGGCATATCTTTGTACATAAAGGACATAGACCCCACCTACACCATGGGTGAAATGCAGCGCCAGCGTCAGCTGACTATAGAGCGGCTCAAAAAAGAGGGGCTATACGACCTCAACTCCGAATTAGAGCCTGCCGCGGTGATGCAACGCATAGCGGTGGTGTCGTCCGACAAGGCGGCCGGCTACCGCGATTTCATGCGCGAGCTGGAGGCTAACGAATTCGGCTATAGTTTCTATGTGACACTGTTCGGGGCCGTAATGCAAGGCTCCGGGGCCGAGGCCTCCATAACAGAGGCTTTGGCGGCGATAGAGGCGGAACGCGACATGTTCGACGCCGTGGTTATTATAAGGGGCGGCGGCTCCGTCACCGACCTTTCGTGCTTCGACGGCTACGCTCTTGCAGCGTCGGTGGCTAAAATGAGCCTGCCTGTGATAGCGGGCATAGGCCACGACAAGGATGTGTCGGTGGTCGACATGGTGGCTTACGAATCGGTGAAGACCCCTACGGCGGCAGCACGTTTCCTTATAGACGGCATGCGCCGTTTCGACGAGGAGCTGGCATTTGCCGCAGATTTCGTCCGCGGGACGTTAGACGATGCCATAAGACTGTGCGACAGCCGGATAGACAAAGCTGCCAACGTTTTACGCGAATCGGTGAACAGAGCCATAGAGGGTCGGAATATGTTATTGGAGCGTCTCGGCGTTCTATTAGAGAAAGATGCCATACGCTATATCGACCGCAAGTGGCTGGAGCTCGACAGCAAACGTACCGGCCTATGTCTGGCTTGGCGTACGGTGGCCGACAAACACGACGCCGATATCGACACGTTATCCGCCAGGCTACGTGCGGCGGCATATAGTATGATAGAAAAGTGCGAACGCAAAGTGGCCGCAGCGGAGAGCAATATCACCTCGTTCAACCCGGCGCGTATATTCGCCCTCGGTTACGGCATGGTACGCAGTGCAGCGGGAGTATTGCGCTCGGTAGAGGAAACGTCCCCCGGCGAACATATAGACATAGTACTGGGCGACGGCATCATAGATGCTGTGGTAGACAAGATAACGAAAAACGACATACGATGAAAAAAAGCGATAAACTCACATACGGCGAGGCTATGGAGCAACTTAACACCATACTCGAACGCCTCAACAACGAAGAGCTCGATATAGACGTTCTCTCGGCTGAGGTGAAGCGGGCCACCGAGCTGATAGCCTTGTGCCGCGGCAAACTGACCGCCGCCAAAGAACAGGTCGCCGAGATGTTCAAAGAGGAGGCATAGTCTCCCGGCAACGGCTAAGGCTTTCGGCAGCTATAGACACGCCGCTGCCGGCAACCGAATGGCATCCGGCAAAGCACTGTCGGATAATAGATCATAATAAATACACGACATATGTTCGAGAATTTAACCGATAAATTAGAGAGGTCGTTCAAGATACTCAAGGGCGAAGGACGCATCACGGAGATCAACGTAGCCGAATCGCTCAAAGAGATACGTCGCGCCCTCATCGACGCCGACGTCAACTACAAGGTAGCCAAAACGTTCACCGACGAGGTAAAGGCCAAGGCTCTCGGCTCCGACGTACTGAAGAGCGTCAAGCCCGGCCAGATGATGACCAAAATAGTGCGCGACGAACTGGCACGTCTCATGGGCGGCACCTCTGCCGATATAAAGATGGAGGGCAACCCATCCGTCATACTCATATCCGGTCTGCAAGGCTCGGGTAAGACCACATTCACAGCCAAGCTCGCCAACATGCTCCGCCATAAGCGCGGACGCAGCGTGATGGTGGCGGCTTGCGACGTCTACCGTCCCGCAGCAATAGAACAGTTGCGCGTGCTCGCCTCGCAGGTGGGCGTGGAGTTCTATGCAGAAGAGGGGGTATCCGACCCGGTTAAGATAGCGGGCAATGCAGCCGTGGCGGCCCGTAATGCCGGTTGCAACACGCTTATCGTCGATACGGCGGGCCGTCTTGCCGTCGACGAGGAGATGATGAACGAGATAGCAGCCCTCAAAAAGGCCCTCTCGCCATCGGAGACGCTCTTCGTGGTCGACGCCATGACGGGGCAGGACGCGGTAAACACGGCCAAGGAGTTCAACGACAGACTCGACTTCGACGGCGTGGTGCTCACCAAACTCGACGGCGACACCCGCGGCGGTGCGGCCATCTCCATACGCGCCGTGGTCGACAAACCTCTCAAGTTCATCAGTAGCGGCGAAAAGGTCGATACGCTGGAGGTATTCCACCCCGAACGTATGGCAGACCGTATCCTCGGCATGGGCGACATAGTAACCCTCGTGGAACGTGCCCAAGAACAGTTCGACGCCGAAGAGGCCAAAAGGCTCGAACGCAAGCTACGCAAGGACGAGTTCGGCTTCGACGACTTCCTCGCACAGATAGCCCAAATCAAGAAGATGGGCAACTTCAAGGATTTGGCCGGCATGATACCCGGGGTAGGCAAAGCCATCAAGGATCTCGACCTCGACGACGACATGTTCAAATACACAGAGGCCATGATCTACTCCATGACCCCAGAGGAGCGTGCCAACCCCTCCATAATAGATGCCTCGCGACGTAAACGTATAGCGGCGGGTTCGGGACGCCCCCTGCCCGAGCTGAACAGACTGCTCAAACAGTTCGAACAGACGCGCAAGATGATGAAGATGGTATCGGGCGGAGGCGCAAAAAATCTCATTCGCGGCGGTCTGCATAATGCGATGAGAAGAAGGTAGCCGATTTTATATCCAAAGCATGAGCAAAAAACTTCAGATACATAATAGTATTGCCGAATTTCTTATATTCCAAATAGAAAACAAGGAAGACGGCATTGAGGTTTTGTATCGGGACGAAACGCTTTGGCTAACTCAGGACGCCATATCCGTATTATTCGACAAAGGCCGTTCAACGATTGCAGAACATCTGCAGAATATCTTCCAAAGTCAAGAATTACAGGAAGATTCAGTATGTCGGAAATTCCGACGAACTGCCGCAGACGGAAAAGATTATTCTACCAAATATTATGATCTGGATGCGGTAATTGCCGTAGGTTATAGAGTTAATTCGATACGAGCCACTCAATTCCGTCAATGGTGTACCTCTATTCTCCGTCAATTTACCATGCGCGGGTATATAATCGACCGGAAACGCATGGAGAACGGGACATTTTTAGGGGAGGATTATTTTGAACACCTACTTGCGGAAATTAGAGAGATTCGGTTGAGCGAACGCCGCTTTTACCAAAAATTGACAGATATTTTCGCAACGAGCATCGACTATAATCGTGACACACCTACAACTCGAATGTTTTTCCAGAAAGTACAAAATAAAATGCACTATGCCGTTCATGGGCATACCGCTACCGAGCTGATTGTAGAACGGGCAAATGCGAAAAACAGACACATGGGGCTTACCTCTTGGGAAAAAGCTCCTGATGGCAAGATTGTAAAGACCGACGTCTCAATAGCAAAAAACTATTTGCAAGAATCCGAATTAGAGTCAATGGGACGAATAGTCAATGCCTTTCTCGATTTGGCGGAAGAAAGAGCAAAACGCCATATTCCTATGACTATGGAAGATTGGGCTATTCGCATAGATAAGTTTTTGGATAACGACGATAGACCTATATTGACAGATGTTGGCAAAATATCTGCAGAACAGGCCAAACTATATGCCGAAACAGAGTTTGAGAAGTATCGTATAATTCAAGATAAATTGTTTCAATCCGATTTCGACCATTGGGATGCGAACAATTTTATCTCTTTCAATAAAGAGAAGAAATAAATTCGATAGATATAATTATAAAAATTAATCATATCTTCGCTACAAAAGTGTTATTCGACAGCATGACACTGTAATTACCAAAGGCTGCAACGGTTGATCGCAGGTCGTTTCCACGACCACCCAAAACCGTTATATGACTGTCGTTAATATGATTATACATAAACAACAAATACACTTCGTATGGTTATAATGGATGGTAAAGAGGTATCCGAAGCCCTCAAAAAAAAGATAGCGGCAGAGGTCGAGGAGATGGTAGCCGCCGGTTACCGCAGACCCAAGCTGGTGGCGGTGTTGGTCGGTGACGACGGAGCGTCGCAGGTATATGTAGGACACAAGGAGCGCGCATGCGCTCAGGTTGGCTTCGACTCGGAGGTGATACGCATGCCGGCATCGACAACGGAGGAGGAGCTCAACGCGGTTATAGACCGTCTTAACGGCGACGAGAACGTCGACGGCTTCATCGTGCAGCTACCGCTACCCGCCCATCTATCCGAAGAGGCGGTGATAGAACGCATTTCGCCCCTAAAGGATGTGGACGGCTTCCATCCCGAAACCACCGGGCGCATGATATCGGGGCTCGACGCCTATTTGCCCGCCACCCCCGCCGGCATTCTCGAACTGATAAAATACTACAACATAGAGACGGCAGGGAAGCATTGCGTAGTCATAGGACGTAGCAACATAGTCGGGCGTCCCATAGCCAACCTGTTGTCGATGAAAGGTTACCCGGGCGATTGCACCGTTACGCTCTGCCACAGCCGTACCGCTAATCTTAAAGAGATAGTGCGCGGCGCCGATATAGTGATAGCGGCATTGGGCAAGGCTCATTTCGTAACCGCCGACATGATAAAGGAGGGTGCCGTAGTGATAGACGTAGGCATCACACGTGTGGCCGACCCGTCTAAGAAGAGCGGCTTCCGTATCGCGGGCGACGTAGACTACGACAATGTAGCGCCTAAGTGTAGCTACATAACGCCCGTACCAGGAGGCGTAGGCCCCATGACAATAGCCTGCCTTATGCAAAACACGCTTAAAGCGGCACGTGAACGTATAAAGCGCCGGTAGACAACCGGCAGATGGGTCGTTCCTTAAGCGAACGTTTTCGATAAGCCGAGCGCAGAAGCAAATGAAATTTGGTTATGCCGAGGCGAGAAAAGGTCGAATGAAATTCAACATTCTCGATAAGCCGAGCGCAATAAGACGAAGTTTTGATTGTCGAGGCGAGAAAATATCTGCATCGAAGCGAACGTTTTTGATAAGCCCAGTGTAATAAGACAAAGCATTAATCACCGAGGCGAGAAAGCGTCGAATGAAATTCAACAAAAAACAGATCAATGGCAAACATAGTAGCGATAGTGGGTCGTCCCAACGTGGGTAAGAGCACCCTTTTCAACCGTCTTGTGGGTATGCGCAAGGCCATAGTGGACGACACCTCGGGCACCACGCGCGACCGTCACTACGGCACCGCCGACTGGGCCGGACGCGAATTTTCGGTGATAGACACCGGCGGATACGCCATAGGCAGCGACGACATATTCGAGAGCGAGATACGCAAACAGGTGGAGCTGGCCGTAGACGAGGCGGACGTAATAATATTCATGGTGGACGTCAACACCTCCGTCACCGACTACGACCAAGCCATAGCCTCACTGTTGCGCCGTAGCCGTAAGAACGTGGTGCTTGCCGTCAACAAAGTCGACAACAACGACCGCGTGTACGGAGCCTCCGACTTCTACGCGCTCGGCTTGGGCGAGCCTTTCACCGTCTGTGCCATGACAGGGAGCGGCACCGGCGACCTTCTCGACAAGGTAGTGGAGCTGTTGCCTGACGATAACGACGATGCCGTCACGGAGGACGATCTGCCCAAGTTCGCGATAGTGGGGCGTCCCAATGTGGGCAAATCGTCGCTCACCAACGCCCTGTTGGGGCGTGAGCGTAACATCGTCACCCCCATAGCCGGCACCACGCGCGACTCCATCAACACCCGCTACAACAAGTTCGGCATGGATTTCTACCTTGTCGACACCGCCGGATTGCGCAAGAAAAACAAGGTGGAGGAGGACCTCGAATTCTACTCCGTGTTACGTTCCATACGCTCCATAGAGAACTCTGACGTATGCGTGCTCATGATAGATGCCCAAAGCGGCATAGAGGCACAGGACATGAACATATTCCACCTTATCGTCAAGAACAAGAAAGGGTGTGTTATAGTGGTCAACAAATGGGATGTGGTGGAGAAAGAGACCAATACCATGAAGCGATACACCGAAGAGCTCAAACGCAAGCTGGCGCCATTCAACGACGTGCCCGTGGTCTTCACCTCCGTAGTAAACAAACAGAGGATAATGGACGTATTGCAACAGGCCATGAGGGTTTACCAGTCGCGCAAACGACGCATACCCACCAGCGAGTTCAACGAGTTCATTCTCCCCATCATAGAGCAGACGCCCCCACCTGCCATCAAAGGCAAGTACATACGCATAAAATACGCACAACAACTGCCGTCGCCATCCCCCGCTTTCGCCTTTTTCGTCAACCTGCCGCAGTATGTCAAAGACCCGTATCGCCGGTTTCTCGAAAACAGAATACGCGAAAATTGGGATTTCTCCGGAGTACCGTTGCAGATATATTTCAGACAGAAGTAACGTTACTTCAATCGAAAAGGCTTCGCTTCAGAGCGAGGCCTTTTTTCGTAGCATCAAATATTACGGACCAACAGGGGCTTCATCGTAAAACGAATGGGTGAACGAAGATAAATTCTTGATAAAGATATCATATCCACATAAACGACGTGAGTTCGACACAGTAATTTGACTGTTTCTGCGAATGATGATAAGAACGAGGAGATGGGCATTGAGTTGCGGAGGCTCCGGCCATAGCCGTAATCGCTTCACCGCCATTTTACGTGAAACGCAAGGCTTAGGCTATGATAAATACAGATAAATGTAGCAGTCAATATTGACACAAACGTACACCTGCAACTTATCTGTACCCCACAATCTCTACCCCATCTTCATCCAATACGGCATAGACAGGATCTGTTATCCATTGGCCGAGAACAACCAGTCCGCGGCTGTCGCCCAAAGGATATATGATAGGTGTGTGCAAGTGACCGAATATGAAAAGATCGGGAGCGGCGACGCCCTCTTCCTCTATGACCTTACGGGCGAACTCGGCAACCGGCTCTTCGCCTGTAAACACATGCGATATGGCCCTCGAACATCTGTTGGAACGACTCCATCTATGTCCCAAAGCCATTGCCGCGTCGGGGTGTAGTATGCGGGAAAATATCTCGTACGCCGCCTTACTGTTAAACAACCGGTTGAGGAAACGTTGCCCTGCGGGAATATTATTCACGTCGAGCCTGTGACCGTGCCCCATCATCACCTTCACCCCGGCTATATAGGTAGTGAGCGGCGAACGGTGTATCGTAGCTCCTGTCTCCCGCTCGAGATAACCGAATGTCCATGTGTCGTGATTGCCTGTAAAGAAGTGCACCTCCAGCCCCTCGTCGTGCATGCGTGCAAGACGTCCTATAGTGCGGCTGAACCCCATAGGGGCCACATTGCGGTATTCGAACCAGAAATCGAAAATATCGCCGAGCAGATATAACGCCCCTCCATCGGATTGTAACTGAGACGACACCATATCCAACCAACGGCAGAACAACTGTTCGCGTTCTGCGGCGCCATGACCCGGAATATCGAGCCCGAGATGTACGTCGGAGGCAAAGAAGTATTTCATCTTCCGGTAGTTTGCGCGCTGGGAGTTACAGCAACTCCTCTATTTTGGATGCCAGCTCGTTACCCCACAGATTCTTGCCGGATATGTCGCCGTTACGGTCGAGCACGTAGTTGAACGGTATGACGGTGACATTGTAAGAACCTACCGCCGGCGAAGCGCTACCTTTAAAGTCGCACACGTTTATCCACGGCAACTTCTGTTCCGACAATGCGTTGATCCACGCCGACCGATCGGTATCGAGCGATATGTGATATATCTCGAACCCGCGTTTGGAATAGATGTCGTAAAGCTCCTTGAGTTCGCCGTTAAGAATCGATCCCCCTTGTGTGGCGCTACTCCAGAACGATACCAAAACCACCTTGCCGCGCAGATCGGACAGACGTTGCGGCTGGCCGTACATATCCTCTATCGCCAACTCCGGCGATGCCGAACGCTCTCCGGTAAGCGACGAAGATATCTTGCCTGCGAGATTGTTACGGTTCTCGAAACGCTCCACGTCTTTTTTCAACGAAGCCACCATCACGGAACCGGGGTAACGGTCGGAGAGCGAGTCGGCAACCATCTTATAGTAGCTGAAATCGTTACGGTCGCCGAAAACCTGCGATCCGTTAGGCATGGGTGTGTATAGCGCCACAACCGAAGCCAACGAGTTGCAGTTATCGACCACGAAGCGTATGCTATAACGTTTATGGTCTATATATTTCTGTGCTATAGCGCGATAAAGTTCGCTTCGCGCCTCCGCGTCGCTCTCTCTGTTGTATAGAGTGTAGAGCGAGTCCAACGTAATGTGCGTAGAGGCTATATGACGGTTCAGATCGGCTATCAACTCCGAATCGTGCGAACCCTCCACAGTGTAGTTGGTACCGATGTTCTGAAGGGCCGACACGGTGATCTTTTCGCCCGGAGAGGCCAACAGCGTTATGAAACTTTCACCCATCCTCACTCGTAACAGTGCCGGCTCGTTTCTGGTGAATTTATACCGGAAAGACCACTCGCCTCCGCTCGAACATTTGGTGGAGTCTATTATATTGCGTGAACCCAATACCTGTTCGAGATATACGCTTTTGGAGCCTGCACCGGCGAATGTGCCGCTGATACGAGCACTTTGTGAACTGCACGAAGACAATAGTCCACCCAATGCGATGATGGATATGGCGGTTTTTAAGCTGTTGTTCATTGCGAAAATATGTTTTGCAAAACAAAGATAGCCCTTTTGCCTTAAAAAAGCAAAAAAGCTATCTCTATTTAACGTGGTATCGGAAATAAATTCGGACGACCTATTGTTCGAGCTTTCCAGCGTCGGTGATCTGCCGGTCTGTTATGTCGATGGTCTGCGTGGGGGTATCGTCCTTTTTCTTGTCTTTGAAAGCTATGAGTATCAGCAAGTCGGTAACACCGTAGAATATAGCCACGAAACCGAAGAACATGAACAGCGAGGTTCTGACGGCAAACGGATTGAAACATATCATCACGCCGCTCAACACCACTATCACAGGCACCACGAACAACCAAGCGTTGAATTTGTTGCCCCGGCGAACGGCCAACATCATCATGAACTGGCCTATACCCACCAATATCAACAGGAAGCCGAGTATGAACATCGTCATGTCGAGCATGAACCGATACTTAACCAACATTATGATACCCAACACAATGGATATTATAGCCGTAAACGGGATATTGGAGAGCGCACCTCTACGGCTACGGTTTTCGCGGCTACGGAGACGAAAATAGCTGACCGCCGATATAAGACCGCCGAATATGAATATCACACCCAGAAACTGAAACAGTTTCTCCTGTATGAACACCGGCTGGGAGGCCATCAGAAGACCTACGATAATAGCGAGAATGCCGCGCCCGTAGACGCCTAAACCTATTTTTCTTTTTTTCATAACGAATATTTTTTAGTGCACAGGTTCAAAATATGTGCCAAACAGAGACACTTCCCTCTTTGCATTATATCCGCACCGCGCATACATAGCCGCAGGGCCCGTCAAAGGGACATGCGAAAACCGTAAATACGACAACTTCTTACACGTGTATCGCCTCGTCATGAGCCGCCGCGGCGGCCTCCATCACCCCTTCCGAGAGTGTGGGATGCGGGTGTATCGTGTTTATGATCTGCCCTGCCGTAGCACCCAGCCGCATGGCTATGGTCGGCTCCATCAACATCTCGGTGACAGTGGCGCCGACCAAGTGAGCACCCAACAACTTATCTGTCGCCTTATCGAATATCAGCTTAACGAAACCGTCCTTGTCGCCCATGGCCGTAGCCTTGCCCGAGGCGGTATAGGGGAACTTGCCTATGCGCGTCTCTATGCCGGCCTTGACGGCATCGCGCTCACGCATACCCACCGACGCTATCTCGGGAGTGGTATAGATACATGCCGGCACCGTAGCATAGTCGACAGGCTCCGGATCAAGGCCGCAGATAGCCTCCACGCAATGTATAGCCTCTGCCGAAGCCACATGCGCCAACGCCGGAGTAGGAATAATGTCGCCGATGGCGTATATGCCCTCCACGCCGGTGCGGTAACGGTCGTCCACCGTTATCTTGCCGCGATCGGTGGTTATACCCACCTTGTCGAGCCCTATGTCTTCGGTGTTGGGGGTAACTCCGGCCGCAGAGAGGACCTTTTCCGCCTCTATCGTCTGTATGCCCTTGGCCGTCTTGACCGTTACCACGCACTTGTCGCCAGTGGTGTCGACGCTCTCTACGGCGGCGCCAGTCAGGAAAGAGAGACGCTTCTTACGGAACGAACGTTCGAGATACTTGCCAACCTCCTCGTCCTCGGTGGGCACGAGCGTGGGCATATATTCCACTACGGTAACCTTGCATCCCATGGCATGATAGAAGTCCGCCAGCTCCGAACCTATGGCCCCCGACCCTATCACCACCATGCTTTCGGGCATAGAGGTGAGCGTGAGCGCCTCGCGGTACGATATGATCTTATCTCCGTCGATGGGTATGCCGGGCAACACGCGGGGACGCGAACCGGTAGCCAATATTATATGCTCGGCCTCTATCTGCGAGATGCCGTCATCTTCGGCAGTAACGTCTATTATGCCATTACCGGCCAACCGTGCATGACCGTAGACCACTTCCACCTTATTCTTGCCGAGAAGAAACTGCACGCCTTTGCTCATAGTAGCCGACACCTCGCGACTACGGGCCACAACCTTGGCGAAATCGGCCTTCACGGCTCCGTCGACCTCTATGCCGAACTGCGATGCCGAACGCATCTGCTCGTAGAGATGGGCCGAGCGCAGAAGCGCCTTGGTAGGAATGCAACCCCAGTTGAGACACACTCCGCCCAGATTGGCTTTCTCTATTATTACTGTATGCTTGCCCAACTGAGCCGCCCTTATGGCCGCCACGTATCCGCCGGGACCGCTACCGACAACGGCTATATCGAATTTCTCCATAATATGTTTTTTACGGTTAATACTCTATGTTTTTCAGATGTTTGCTCGACCTCGGATTATAGAGGGGATTGAACTCGAAGCGGTGTTTGCTGTCGCTCTCTCTCTTACCCCCTTTGGAGTAGATGCGTCCGTTGTTGAAATAATACCCCCTGTTGCCGTTGTTCTTGACGGGCAGGTGAAAATATTCCACGTCGAAAGTGATATACATGCGTTTGGTGGGTCGTGCGCCCAAAGATGTAAGTATATCGCTCTCGTCGCTCCTATAGAGGACATGCCAAGGCGAATTTTTGGTAATACCGGTACCTGACGACATGATGGCAGCCTTTATCATGCGCATCTTGCGGGCATATCTCCCGGCCTCCGCCATATCGCCTTTCATCTGTGCCATGTAAGTGGCCAGATTGATGTATCGCATATTGAAAGGCTCGTCTGCGAGCGCGCCCCTCACCTGCCTTTCGAGATCGCCGAACAACTCCGGCGATATGCCTTGCGGGTCGATGTTCCTCGTAAGCGTAAGGGTGATACTGTCGGCGTAAGGGGTCGTCTCCGTAGGTTGGTAACGGTCGTCGAAACGGAAACCGTAATAGAGGTGACGGTAATCCTGCAGAGTGAGGGTGGTATCGCCCGCCTCGTACCTTGCGAAGAGATGCGGATAATAATATGGCGACGACAGATTGACCACCGCCGCCTCTATCATGCGGTCGTCGGGGGCCGCCGGATTGTCGGGGGTGACATCTTGCGCGCGTACCGTTCCAGACAACACAACAGCCGCCGCTAACAACAGGCTTTTTATCATCGAATCAGATATCATAACGGTCGATGAGTGACGCCAGCTTCGTCTGCGTGGCCTCCGACGCCGGAACCAACGGCAACCTCAATATGTTCTTAACAATGCCTTTGTGTGCAAGCGCAGCTTTGACACCCGCCGGATTACCGTCTGCAAACAACTGCTCCGTAGCCTCCAGCAAACGGTAGAACGCACCGCGTGCCGTGACGTAGTCGCCATGGAGAGCCGCATGGGTCATTGCGCAGAACGTAGACGGGAAAGCATTGGCTGCCACCGATATGGTACCGGCCCCGCCTTGCGCTATCATGGGAACGGTGAGGTTGTCGTCGCCCGATATCACGGCGAAACCCTCCGGCTTTCCGGCTATGATGTGCGCCGCCTGAGCCAAATTGCCCGACGCCTCCTTTATGGCTATGATATTGTCGAAAGAGCGGGCCAGCCGCAACGTGGTATCGGCGCTTATGTTGGAACCCGTGCGCCCCGGCACGTTATATATTATCACCGGCACAGGCGACTTTTCGGCAACCTGAGCGAAGTGACGGAAGATCCCCTCCTGCGAGGGTTTGTTGTAGTAAGGAGACACCGACAATATGGCGTCGACACCGTTCAGATCGAGCCTTTCGAGGCCGTCGGTCACCGAGCCGGTACAATTACCGCCGTGACCGTACACTATAGGCAGACGTCCCGCCGCCTTATCGACGCAGAAACGCAATACCTCCGCACGTTCGGCTTCCGTAAGCGTGACACTCTCGCCGGTAGTGCCGAGAACGACGAGATAATCGACACCCCCTTTTATCACATGCTCGATGAGACCTCCGAGCGATGCGTAGTCTACAGACAGATCCTCGGCGAAAGGAGTCACCAAGGCGACGCCAACACCGCTGAATTTATGATCTTTCATGATTATATCGCTTTTTCAAGCGCAAGGTACTAAAAAAGCGGGATAAAAACACCGCTTTTACGAACTTTTACAATTTATAGTCGCTTTGTGAAATTTTGAATCGGACAACCCTATGAGACACAAACGAAAACAGCCGGACGACATAAATCGTCCGACCGTTTCTATATCAGTGTCCGGAATAGAATCACGGACAGGTTGCGCAATCACTGTTAGGCGTTAGGCGTTAGCCGTAACGCGTTCCAAACGTTTCATTATAGAGAATATGAATATGGCCGATATGAGGCAACATACCACGAGTACGGCCCAAAGCTGCCACAGCTGGAGGTGATCCCACAGCTTGCCGATAATGGCAACAAGGTAGTTACCTATCGCCGTTGCGGCCAACCAACCGCCCTGCATGAGACCCTTGTATTTGGGAGGCGCCACGCGCGACACGAACGACAGACCCATGGGGCTGAGGAATAGCTCGGCTATGGTAAGGGTGAAGTAGGTACCTATCAACCAGTTGCTCGACACGAGCGTTTCGCTCACGCCACCGGTTCCGGCCAATGTACTGGGAGCCGCCAGACCGAACGAACCCACCATCAACACGGTGAAGCCTATAGCCGCCACCAACATACCTATACCGATCTTGCGCGGAGCCGAGGGCTCTTTGCCTTTGGATGCCAGCTTGGTGAAGAAAGCCAATATCACCGGGGTAAGTACTATGATAAAGAAAGGGTTGAACTGCTGGAAGATCTCCGGGCCTATCTCCATGACACCTTTACCGAGCGCAATGAAGTAGTAGGCTACCACACAGGCAATGCCCGCCACAGCTACTATGGCCGCTATCGTCTTGCTTCTCTTCTCCTTAGACTGGAAGACATTGAGCAGACCGTAGAACGCCACTATTATAAATATCATCGCCGGAAGCGAGAACCACAGGCGGCTGGCTCCGTCGACGGCCTTTTCGGTGTAGTCGCGGGCGAAGAATGTCATTGTCAGACCGTTCTGGTGGAACGACATCCAGAAGAAGATAACCACCGCGAATACGAGACAGAGAGCCGTGATGCGCTCTTTGACCTGCGATTTTGTAAGTTCCACCACGTGTGTTTCCGAATGGCCCTCTTTTTCTGCCTTGGCCTGCTGTGCCGCAGTAACGTCGGCAGCCTTGTATGTCTTGCGGAATGCCACGAATATGGCCATAGAGACTATCAGCGAAAGGCAAGCCACGCCGAAGCCCCAGTTATAGGCACCAGAAAGTTTTTCGATGTACAACTGACCGAATTCATTCAACGACTGGATATTCTCACCTGCCACATAACCCTGAGAGGCGGCCAGATCGGTAAGCTGTACAGTACCTTCGGCGGTGATGGTGCCGTCGAGAAGCTGGTGAGCCAAAGAGGGGATCTGCGCCTTATAGGTAAGTCCGTCACGCGAGAGGAAGAAGTTGGTTACCGCCGTCGCTGCCGAGGGGGCGAAGAACGCGCCTATGTTGATACACATGTAGAAGATGCTGAATGCGAGGTCGCGCTTGCTGCTGTAGCGGGGATCGTCGTAAAGGTTACCCACGAGCGCCTGCACGTTACCTTTGAAAAGGCCGGTACCCAAAGCTATCAATGTGAGCGAACCGAACATGGCGAGCTTGGCCGCAAGGTCGGTGCCGGTAGGGATGGCAAGCAGGAAATAGCCTATGAACATCACCGTGATGCCTATCACTATCGTCTTGCCGTAGCCGAGCCATTTGTCGGCTATTATACCGCCGAAGAG
This sequence comes from uncultured Rikenellaceae bacterium, assembly GCA_910588925.1. Taxonomy (GTDB): domain Bacteria; phylum Bacteroidota; class Bacteroidia; order Bacteroidales; family Rikenellaceae; genus CASDZP01. Next base: position 13,485 of record CAJURV010000019.1, on the reverse strand, counting down.
GGGCAGAAAATATACGGCAGCCAAAAAGATGCCGAAAATATCGCTGGTCTGGCTGGAAGTGAAACCGAACTTCGCCTGTATGAAAAGAACGAAGATCGCCAGCATGGTGTAGTATCCGAAACGTTCGCCCATGTTAGCGAGCGAAAGAATGAATAACCCTTTGGGGTGTCCTTTGAACATGATCTATTTGTGTTTGTTAGTAATTGATATTCAAACCACTTGCACAATACAGCACAACACGCGGAATGTGGTTCCCGCCATTTTACTAAGTGCAAATATACAAAAAAATATAATATAATTCATACGAATTGTAACCCTTGGGCAAAATAATGCGTAGATATTAAAAATAATCGCTATATTTAAAAGTCTAAAATGATAGTTTATGGGAAACAGAAGGTTGCCTTTCGTTGACTCGGACGGTTGGCTGGCCCCGGTGGCCGACAAGATAGAGGCTCGTCACGAACGTTTCATAGCACGGCTCGAACGCATAAGGGAGAGTGCCGGCTCGCTGACGGATTACGCCAACGGCTACAGATATTTCGGCCTCACACGCGACGATGCCGCCGGAGGGTGGTGGTTTCGCGAGTGGGCGCCGGGTGCGCACGATATATACCTATACGGCGACTTCAACGACTGGCACCGCACGGAGTTGCCCCTCGCGCGCGGTCAGGACGGCGTATGGTCGCGGTTCTTCCCCGACGGGCAGTGGGGCGACCGTATAGTCCACGGATCGCTCTACAAAATTTCGGTCAACGGCGACAACGGGTGGCACGAACGTCTGCCCGCCTACACTATGCGTGCGGTGGAAGAGCCGGAAACGCACAACTTCTCCGCTCAGGTGTGGGCTCCGGAGCCGTTCGACTGGGAGGGCGACAACTTCGATGCGGCATCCGTAGGCTCTCCGCTGATATACGAGTGTCACGTAGGCATGGCCCAGGAACAGGAGCGGGTGGGGCTTTACCGCAAGTTCACACGCGACATAATACCGCGCGTGAAACAGTTGGGCTACAACACCATTCAGCTCATGGCAATAGCCGAACACCCCTACTACGGCAGCTTCGGCTATCATGTCTCCAATTTCTTCGCCCCGTCGTCGCGTTTCGGCACTCCCGAAGAGCTCAAGACGTTGGTCCGCGAGGCCCATAAGCAAGGGATAGCCGTCGTAATGGACCTCGTGCATTCGCACTATATAAAGAACTTCAACGAGGGGCTCAACGAACTGGACGGAACCGACCACCACTACAGCCCCTCCGGAGAGGCCGGACGCCAGCCCTACTGGGACTCCAAGAACTTCGACTACGGCAAGACAGAGGTCGAGCATTTTCTGCTCTCCAATATCAAATACTGGATGGAGGAGTACCGTTTCGACGGTTTCCGTTTCGACGGCGTCACCTCCATGATATACCACCATCACGGATATACTGATTTCGGCAGCTATGACAGCTTCTTCGGCGACGGTGTCAACGAGGATGCACTCACCTATCTGTCGTTAGCCAACACGCTGATACACGAGCTGAACCCCTCGGCCATAACGGTAGCCGAGGATGTCAGCGGCATGCCGGGCATGACCGTTCCCACACCGGACGGAGGCATAGGCTTCGACTACCGCTTGGCTATGGCTACCCCCGACTATTGGATAAAACAACTCGAAGACGTCCCCGACGAGGAGTGGGATATATGGGAGATGTGGCATGCGCTCTCCAACCGTCTGCCGTGGGTGAAGACCATATCGTACGCCGAATCGCACGACCAAGCCATGGTGGGCGACAAGACGATAGCTTTCCGCCTGATGGACAAGGAGATGTACTACTCCATGCACCGCGACCACCACAACACGGTGATAGACCGCGGCATAGCTCTCCACAAAATGATACGTCTGATAACGGCAACCGTCACGGCTCAAGGTTACTTATGCTTCATGGGCAACGAGTTCGGACACCCCGAGTGGATAGATTTCCCGCGCGAGGGCAACGGATTCAGTTACGAACACGCACGTCGCCAGTGGTCGCTCGTAAAAGACGAAAATCTGATGTTCATAGATTTGGAGCGTTTCGACAAGGCCATGATCGCCCTGATCAAAGAGCACGAACTCTTATCCAACGACTATTCATGGCTCCACAAAATAGACATAGGGTGCAAAACTATCGTATATAGCCATCACGACCTGCTATTCGTATTCAACTGGCATCCGGATCGCTCCGTGCCCGACTATGCGGTACCCGTCCCCGACGACGGTACATATCGCATTGTTCTGAACACTGACGATACGGATTTCGGCGGCTTCGGGCGTATCGAGGAGGGGCAACGGTTTTTCTCCGAACGAGGCGCCGACGACAAGCCTTTCATCAAGATATACAACATCAACAGAGCGGCGATAGTGCTACAGAGAGAGACGGAATAGTTCCATATATCGACAGTACTCATCCCTTTTATATACGGGAATTTTTATCGCCTCTCGTTTCGCTCGAAAAAAATACTATACAATGCCCGAATCGGATTGCCAACCACCCGATTCGGACTTGTTTTATATTGACGGCATGCGCATTAGCTGTGCTTTTCCGCCATAATGGCGGCCCGAGCGGAGCGAGGGCCAAAGACAGGAATTCCTTATGAAAAGGTCTTTTGGGGCGGGAGATGGATTGTTTGTGTGTGGTTGATGCGATTCACAGGGACGGAGCCTGCGGGGGACCGCTTGAGCGTGAGGCTCTTTCGATTCGTGACAGTTATTTAAGCGGAGTAGGTCTATGATTGCTGGAACTTACGCGGGCCTCCGTTGGGGGAGGCTCCGGCCCGCTCATCCCTCGTTCCTCGGGATTTAACGGCGGAATTGTGTTTGATTGCCCTCGCTGCGCTCGGGCTTTTTCTATTGTAATACGCCTTACAGCGTTCTTTATTAGTCGTTATTGGGCGGCTTTTTGTGCCTTGTCTTTTGTAGTTGTGTTTAGTGTAGTTGGAAGTTTATGTTTTTCGGTATTAGAGGTTGCTTATTTTTTGTTGGGGATGTTTTTGTATTGCTCGTGCGGTTGCATCCCCTCCGGGGACGCGTTAGGGATTTTATAGGTTAGGGGCGTACGGGGAGGAAGTTTTCGTGGAGTTTAGGAAGTACTCGGGTACTGAACGCATGAATTATTGGTCTGTGTGCGCGGGATTCGGTTAACGTGGGGCTGCTTCCGTCGCTTTTCAGTCACAAAAATCGCCGGAGGCACAGCCTCTTCTGTTTCCTCCGTTTTCAGTTAAGTTCAATAACTTCCGGTGAGCACATTCGCTCCGGTGGCGCACGACCGCGATCGACGATTTTTGAGGTCTAAAAAACTTCGCTTCGCGCACTTTTTCTCGCCTCGGCAATCGAAACTTCGTTTCATTGCGCTCGGCTTACCGAAAAAGTTCGGCGCCCTGCGGTCTTCATTTGTGTACGTGGGATAGCATGCCTGCAGCTTGCGGTTAATGCGCATATCATCTGGAAGTTGTAATATGTTTTATCGTCTCGCAAGCACCACTCAAACACACACAACTATCTGATAAATAAAGTTATCTCCGGCTAAAGTCAGTTGAAGATAACCCTCTCTATCAAATCTTCGGTATATTGGTACGACAGATAGGCGAACGACGGCATAGGTCTGGTAATTATTACGTTAGCCCGTTTCCCCGGAGTAATGGTGCCGTGAGTGTCGCTAAGTCCCATTGCATACGCTCCGTTGACGGTGGCGGCATTGAACGCCTCTACGGGTGTCATGCGCATCTTGATCGAAGCCAACGACAACACGAACTTCATGGAGCCTGACGGCGACGACCCCGGATTATAGTCTGAGGCCAAAGCCACGGCCAACCCTTCGTCTATCATGCGTCGCGCCGGAGCATACTCCATGCCGAGAAAAAATGCAGCCCCGGGCAACAGTGTCGCCATAGTGCCGCTCCCCCTCAACGCCTCGCATTCGGCAGGGCCTACATGCTCGAGATGGTCCACCGACAGAGCGCCGCACTCTACCCCTACCTGCACGCCTCCCGATGCGGCGAGTTCATTGGCGTGTATCTTGGGTGTCAGGCCGTACTCCAGCCCGCGTTCGAGTATTCGACGGGTCTGCTCCACTGTGAAGAAACCCTCGTCGCAGAATACGTCTATGTAGTCGGCGAGCTTTTCAGAGGCCACCGCCGGTATCATCTCTTCGACAATTAGACGCACATAACCGTCGCGATCCGAGACGAAAGCACGCGGAAAGGCGTGTGCTCCGAGGAACGTACGCTTGACGGCTATCACTGCATCCTCCTTTATGCGGGTGGCTACGCGCAACATCTTCATCTCGTCCTCGAGCGTGAGACCGTAACCGCTCTTTATCTCCACGGCTCCGGTGCCGCCGCGCATCATCTCGCGCACACGACGCATGGCCGAACGGTAGAGTTCGTTCTCCGTGGAGGCATGCAGACGGTCCGCCGAATTGAGTATGCCGCCCCCACGTTCGGCTATCTGGGCGTACGACATGCCTGCTATGCGGTCTTCGTATTCGCCCTCACGGCTCCCGGCATACACTATGTGGGTGTGTGAATCGCAGAAAGCAGGCATTACGTAACGCTCCGAAGCGTCTATCACATAATTGCCGCTCTCCTGCATCTTATAGCCGCTCATAGGGCCGAAAGCCTCTACTACACCTCCGTCTATCACCACATAGGCGTCGTCGAGATACCCGCACGATGCCATGTCGCGGCCGCGTAATATTACGGGCGCATCCGCGTAACAGCCCATCAGCCGTTTTATATTCTTAATTATAGTCTTCATAACTTCTGTCTTTAATAAAACGCACCGATGCCGCCATGTCTGTATATAAAACCCTGTCACGATCTACGAACGGCACCACGCGGCGATAGTCGGCGTGCAGCCGTTCCAGTGTATCGGAACTTCGTAGCGGACGCCGCAGATCGAGCGCTTGCGCCGCATTCATAAGCTCTACGCCCAAAACGCGCCAAACGTTGTCTGCCACGCGTGCGCATTTTGTGGCGGCATTTGCACCCATGCTTACATGATCCTCCTGCCCGAGCGACGACTCTATGGAATCGACCGAAGCGGGGGTAGCGAGCTGTTTGTTCTGGCTCACCACCGAGGCTATGGAGTATTGCGGTATCATGAATCCGCTGTTGAGACCCGGCTCGGCCACGAGAAAGGCGGGCAGACCGCGCTTGCCTCCTATGAGCTGATAGACGCGTTGCGACGATATGCTCGCCAGCTCCGAGAGGGCTATGGCCAGATAGTCGAGCGCAAGGGCGAGTGGCTCGCCGTGGAAGTTGCCGGCCGAAAGGATCATGTCATCGTCGGGAAGTATGGTGGGGTTGTCGGTGACACTGTTGATCTCCACCGTAACCACCTCCTCCACGTAACGGAGCGTGTCTTTGACAGCCCCGTGAACTTGCGGCACGCAACGGAACGAGTACGGGTCCTGCACGTATGGCTTGGCTCGCGAGGCTATCTCGCTACCATCCGTCAGCGATCTTATCGCCCGGGCCGTCTCCAACTGCCCACGGTGGGGACGCACACGGTGCACCGCCTCTTCGAAAGCGTCGGGACATCCGTCGTAGGCTTCGAGGCTCAATGCCGCCAAACGGTCGGCCCAACCCGAAAGACGACGCGCCTCGAGCAACGACCATACGGCGTATGCCGACATGAACTGCGTACCGTTGAGAAGCGCCAGCCCCCCTTTGGCTCCGAGCACTATAGGCTCCACGTTAAGACGCCTGCATATCTCTTCGCCCGTAAGCCTCTCCCCCTTATAATAGGCCTCGCCCAATCCCAGAAGGGGCAAGGTGAGGTGCGCCAACGGAGCAAGGTCGCCCGACGCTCCCAAAGAGCCTTGCTGATATACCACGGGAACGACGCCGGCATTATAGTAGTCGACGAGCCTGTCGAGCGTCTCGGGCCTGACTCCCGAACATCCGTAACTCAGCGATTGTATCTTGAGAAACATCATCAGCCTCACTATCTCGGACGGCACCTCGTCGCCGGAACCGCATGCGTGCGACATGACCAGGTTACGCTGAAGCTCCCGCAGGCTGTCGCTCTCTATAGATACGTTACAGAGCGACCCGAAACCAGTGGTTATACCGTATATGGGCTTGTCTGCCGCGGCTATGCGATCGTCGAGATAGCGGCGGCATCGCAAGACGCTCTCACGGGCCTTGTCGCCGAGAGCCAATTCGGTATCGGAGAAAACTATGCGCCCCACCTCCTCTACAGTTAGAGGCTCGGGACCAATGTAATGCGTTGTCATGACGATATGTTTTTGTGGGCACGACGGCCCGTTTTTATCAGAAGTTTTTCAGTGAATAATAATTAATGCCATGCCGCTTTCGACTAAATAGCCCATAATGCCAATTCAAACTGGCCCACGGATCGAATAAAGACGCCAAATACGCCGTTTTCACCCAACCGACATATAAAGTTGATTCAAAAGGGGCTATGTCCTAACATCAAATCCCTAAAAGCTCTACACATGCCGTTTTCACTCGAATATGGCGACACAGCCGACATGTAAAGTTGATTCAAAAGAGGCTATGCCCTAACATCAAATCCATAAAAGCTCTACACATGCCGTTTTCACTCGAATATGGCGACACAGCCGACATGTAAAGTTGATTCAAAAGAGGCTATGTCCTAACATCAAATCCCTAAAAGCTCTACACATGCCGTTTTTACTCGAATATGGCGACACAGCCGACATGTAAAGTTGATTCAAAAGAGGCTATGCCTCCCCCCGGAACAAGCCGTCGATAATATCGTCGTCGGCAATATTGGGCATGGTAACGCGCATGGTGTCCGTAGAGGTCATCTGCCGTTCTATGGCGTCCATGGCCCCTTTGTTGCGTGCCCAGCTACGACGGGCTATACCGTTGGTGACATCCCACAGCAACATCGACTTTATGCGTGTTTCCGCCTCCTTTGAGCCGTCTATCACCATGCCGAAGCCGCCGTTTATCACCTCGCCCCAACCGCATCCGCCGCCGTTGTGGAGCGACACCCACGTGGCTCCGCGGAACGAGTCGCCTATCACGTTCTGTACCGCCATATCGGCCGTGAAGCGCGAGCCGTCGTATATGTTCGACGTTTCGCGATAGGGCGAATCGGTGCCGGAGACATCGTGATGGTCGCGTCCGAGCACTATCGGGGCCTTTATGCGTCCCTCGGCTATGGCCTTGTTGAAGGCGAGGGCTATGGCGGTGCGACCCGCCGCATCGGCGTAGAGTATGCGCGCCTGCGACCCAACCACCAGTCTGTTACGCGCGGCCTCCTTTATCCAGTGTATGTTATCGTCGAGCTGGCCGCGTATGTCGTCGGGAGCCGTCAGAGCCAGTTTCTCCAGCTCCTCGGCGGCTATGCGGTCGCTCTCGGCCAGGTCGGCTTCGTCACCCGAGCAACACACCCACCTGAACGGCCCGAACCCGTAATCGAAAAAGAGCGGTCCCATGATGTCCTGCACATACGACGGATAGCGGAACCCGCCGTCTGGAGCGTACAAGTCGCAACCTGCACGCGAACACTCGAGCAAGAAAGCGTTGCCGTAGTCGAAGAAGTACATACCCCGGGCGGTGAGCCTGTCTATGGCTGCGAGGTGACGCCTCAGCGATGCCTGCACCCTCTTTCTGAACTCGTCCGGATCATCGCGCATCATGCGCCCTGCCTCCTCGAAGCTCATGCCTACAGGGTAATAGCCGCCGGACCACGGGTTATGCAACGAGGTCTGATCGGAGCCGAGATCCACCTTAATATCCTCGTCGGCAAGACGCTCCCATAAATCGACCACATTGCCGTTATATGCCAACGACACGGCCTCTTTGGCATTCACGGCCTTGCGTATGCGCGGGATAAGCTCGTCTAAAGAGGTGTAAACCTCGTCGACCCACCCCTGACTATGACGCACGGCCACCGCCTTGGGGTTGACTTCGGCTATGACACCTACCACGCCGGCTATGACAGCCGCCTTAGGTTGCGCGCCCGACATGCCTCCCAGCCCCGACGATACGAACAACTTGCCGGCGAGCGACCTCTCTCCCTCACCGAGCTGTTTGCGACCCGCATTGAGAACGGTGATGGTGGTGCCGTGAACTATACCCTGCGGCCCTATGTACATGAACGACCCGGCCGTCATCTGCCCGTATTGCGATACGCCGAGGGCATTGAAACGCTCCCAGTCGTCGGGCTTGGAGTAGTTGGGTATAACCATCCCGTTGGTTATCACCACGCGAGGAGCTCCGGGGTGCGACGGGAAGAGGCCGAGCGGATGGCCCGAATAGAGCACCAATGTCTGTTCGTCGGTCATCTGCGAGAGCAACTGCATCGTAAGCCTGTACTGCGCCCAATTCTGGAAAGCGGCACCGTTACCGCCGTAAACGATGAGCTCGTGGGGATGTTGCGCCACAGCCTCGTCGAGGTTGTTGGTTATCATAAGCATGATGGCCGCGGCCTGTTCCGACCTGTGCGGATAGTCCTTTATGTCACGGGCATATATCCTGTAGGAGGGACGGTAACGGTACATATATATGCGGCCGTAACGCTCCAGCTCTTCGGCGAACTCCCCGGCCAGCTCGGCATGCAGATGTTTCGGAATATACCTCAATGCGTTACGCACTGCCAGACGTTTCTCGTCGGGCGAGAGGATATCTTTGCGACGGGGCGCATGGTTGATTTTGTCGTCGTAGGGGCGTGCGGGGGGAAGCGTATCGCCTATGCCCGCTATTATCTCTTCTGCGAATGTCATATCACTTGGCTTTAGTACGTTTTTTTAGCCTCGACGATCGGAAACGTCGGCATTCTCACGACCACTTCACGTCTCGGTGCTTTGGAATACTATCGGATGATTGTCAATACATTAAAGCGACTGCGATCAACACTTGATTTTATCGCCTACCATCTCGAGCAACTCCTCTTCGCGCTTGTCGGCCTCGGCCGCTATAATAGTGGCCTCGCCTACCAAGCCGTTTGCCGTCTCGCGGTCTTTGAGCCCAGTGGCGTTTATCTTGACGTTGAGGAACGCGCCCTGCACGGCTGCCCTCACGGCCAACGCACCCACGCCTGCATCCGACACCGAATTGGGATTGCCATCCTTTATCATGGCTTCTATCACCTCGAAAGCACGCACCGCGGTCTTCATGGTGCGCAACGGCACCTCGGTGGCATAGAGCGTGGCTCTCTCGAGCGCTTCGCGACGCGCCTGTTTCTCCTCGTCGGTCTCTTTGGGCATGGCGAAGACATCCATTATACGGTTGAAAGCGGCGGTATCCTCGTCTACGAGCGACAAAAGCTCGTTCATGACGGCAGCGCCTTTGTCGGCCATGTCGGAGAAATATTCCCATCTGTCGTCCCATCCGGCCTTATGAGAGCTAAGATTAGCCACCATAGTGGCTAACGCCGCTCCGAGAGCCCCCATGTAGGCCGACACCGAGCCGCCTCCCGGAGCAGGCGATTCCGAGGCCGTCTCTATGGCGAAAGCCTTGCACGACATGTCGACGAGCTTCGGACTCTTATCGGCTATGAGATATTCTATGACTCTCTCCTCGGGCTTGAACGGCGCAAGGTCGGAGAGGCTCATGGAACGCACGGCTATCTTTACCAACTCCTCCTCGCTGACGCCCGTAGACCGTTTCTGCAACTTCAGATAGTACTTTCCGGCGTCAATGAGCACCTTGCGCGGCAACAGCCCCACCACCTCGCAACCGGTAACCCTTACGCCCCGGGCCTCGGCCTTGCGGCACACCTCCTCGTAGGCCACATGTAGCGGCGTGGCGTTCATGTCCACTATGTTCATGGACACTTGAGCTATGCCGTACTCCTCTATGTACCAGCCTATAGCCTTAGTGCCCTTGAGGGTACCGGGCAACATCACCACGTTACCCTCGGCGTCGAGTATCTTTTTGCCCACAGGCGAACCGCCCTCCCTCTTGGGGCGTCCCTTTTCGCGCACATCGAAAGCTATGGCGTTGGCCCTACGCGTAGATGTGGTGTTGAGGTTGAAGTTGACGGCAAGCAGAAAATCGCGCGCACCTATCACCGAAGCGCCGCTACGGGCCACGCTCTCGTTATACTCCGACGGGCCGTAATCGGGACGCCACGACGGATCGGCGAGTTTCTTCTCCAACCCCTCGTATTCGCCCGCCCTGCACGATGCCAGATTACAACGCTTCTCCTCGTATGCAGCGTTTTCGTAACAATACACCGGTATTCCGAGCTCGTTACCTACACGCTCCGCCAACCCGCGTGCCAACCCTGCGGCCTCCTCCATAGTGACGCCCGACACCGGTACCAACGGCAACACGTCGGTGGCGCCTATACGGGGATGTTCGCCAGTATGACGACGCATATCTATGAGCTCCTGCGCTTTGGCTACTCCCCTGAACGCCGCTTCAGTCACAGCTTCCGGCTCGCCTATGAATGTAACGACGGTGCGATTGGTGGCCGCTCCCGGATCGACATTGAGGACACTGACCCCATCTACGGACCCTATGGCCGCAACTATCCGGTTTATCACATCCATATCGCGACCCTCGCTGAAGTTGGGAACGCATTCTATAAGTTTTTTCATTGCGTTTTGTTTTTATTTGTCATAAAAATAGAGCTTTTAACCGAAAAACAAAAATTAAATCGCATTTTTCGCATCAATTCGGTCATAGTCGACAGCATCGCCATATATGTCGGCAGAGTAGAACTGACATGAATTCGACGGAGATAACCGAAACAGAAAAGCCTGTTACGAACAACATATTCCGCAACAGGCTTCCGATACAAGTGGCAATCTTTACAGATATTTGACCTTCAAAGGCTTTCTGTCTACATAATAGGGATATCTGAAAGCCGGCATCCCCAATGCCATACCTGCCATTATACGCCCCTCTATTCCTAACATACGGTTAAGCTCACCGCGACGATCGCGCGACACTGCCGTACAGACGAAACCAGTATAGAACTGGCTGACACCGAGGCTTTCTGCCATCAACGACCCGTTCTGATAAGCGAGGTTGGCATCCTGACATCCGAAACGGCTATTTTCGGGGGCGCAGATGAATATCACGGCCGAGGCTCCCCGCAATACCGGATCTTCACCGGCCTCGAACGCCGATTTCATGCGCTCGAACCGTGGAACGTAACGCCAAAGGGCGGGAGCCGCCTTTCTTATAACGGTACGTATCACAGGCCGTGTCATTCGCCGGAGCATGGCAGAGAAGCTATCCATCACATAACGGCTTATCGTTCTGAGGTGTTCGGGTTCGGTAACGACGACGAACTCCAGCTCCTGACCGTTACTGGCAGTAGGGGCTAAGCAGGCCGCCTCTACTATGCGGTCGAGCAGATCCTTGGGGACAGGCTCTTTGCGGAACGCCCTGTTGGAGCGACGTGAGCGTATAAGCTCCATGACAGCCTCGGGGCGAGGCAATGTCTCTACGTCCACTACGTGTCTTTTATCTTCGCCGAAGAGCGAATGGCGTACCGCTCCGCTCTCGCATGCGTCGACGCAATGGCCGCACTCTATACACCCGAGCGACGCGTCTGCCTCTATATGTTTACCGCCCGCGTCCGATACGGAGAAAATGCGGGATGGGCATACCTTTACGCAACGTCCGCACATTATACATGCGGATTTGTCTATGGATAAACCGATATTCATACGATTGTGCTTTTGATAGGGTGTCGTAAAGATACCTCCTTTTATCCGGTTATGCAACATTCCGCCTCACCCCGTACGCTTTTCCGCAAGGCACGTAATTTGCGACGATCGCAAAGCCGGCCGGTCTATGCGGACAGGGCGGCATTAGGAAAATTTATGTTATCTTTACCGGCTCAAACAACGGTTATGGCTCAATCCAATTTTGTCGATTACGTTAAAATATTCTGTCGGTCGGGTGCCGGCGGCAACGGCGCGTCTCACTTCAGACACGAAAAATTCGTGGAGTTCGGCGGCCCGGACGGTGGCGACGGCGGTCGCGGAGGCCACATTATACTGCGCGGCAACGCCCAGTACTGGACGCTGATACACCTCAAATACCGCAAACACATACATGCCGAAAACGGCGAGAGCGGCGGCGGTGCCAAATGCCACGGCAAGAACGGCGCCGACATACGCATAGACGTACCGCTCGGCACGGTAGCGCGCGATGCGGAGACTGGCGAGGTGATGTGCGAGGTGACCGAGGACGGACAAGAGGTGGTATTGATACCGGGCGGACGCGGAGGTCTCGGCAACTGGAACTTCCGTACAGCCACCAATCAGGCTCCGCGTTATGCCCAGACGGGCGGAGAATGCAAGGAGGGGTGGTTCATACTCGAGCTCAAAGTGCTCGCCGATGTCGGGCTGGTAGGCTTTCCCAATGCGGGCAAGTCGACGTTGTTATCGGCAGTATCCGCCGCCAAACCCAAGATAGCCGATTACGCTTTCACCACTTTGGAGCCCAACCTCGGCATAGTGGAATATCGGGACGGACTGTCGTTCGTTATGGCCGATATTCCGGGCATCATAGAGGGTGCGCACGAAGGACGGGGACTGGGTATGCGATTTTTACGCCACATAGAACGTAACTCCGTGTTGCTCTTCATGATAACGTGCGAAAGCGCCGACATATCGGCCGAATATGCGGTGCTTCTCAACGAACTCAGGATGTACAATCCCGAACTGCTCGACAAAGAACGCATGCTCGCCATAACCAAATGCGACATGATAGACGACGAGCTCAAAAAACATCTCTCGGACGAGATAGAGGCCAAAGGGGTGATAGACATACCTTACATATATATATCGTCGGTTACCGGCGAGGCCATATCTGAACTCAAAGACAGGCTCTATAGGATGATTACTGAGCCGTTATAGTTAGTTCGGGGGCTATACTCTACTTTTATGTGCACCGTGTTCAGTGACATTAGTGGATGTTTTTGCGATGTCGATTTTAGCGATACCTTACCCGGCGTCACAGGGCCGGAGCCTGCGGGGGACCGTTTAAGCGGGAAGCTCTTTAGATTCTAGGTGGCAATTTAAGCAGAACAGTTCTATGATTGCTGGAACTTACGCGGGCCTCCGTTGGGGGAGGCTCCGGCCCGCTCATCCCTCGTACCTCGGGATTTAACGGCGGAATTGTGTCTGATTGCCTCTCGCTTCGCTCGGTTCGGAATAGCTTAACATTTTTATTTCCTTACAAATAATTATGCGTTAGGCGGTTTGCAGGACGATAAGTTTATTCTATTTTAATGGCATGCGCATTGGGTGAACTTTTTTGTCCGAATGGAATTAATATAATTCCTATTCCAAATAATTAAAGTGGTTTTGCCTGTAGTCACAAGGGACGGAGCCTGCGGGGGGGCCGCTTAAGTGTGACGTTCTTTAGATTCTCGGAAGTGATTTAAGCGGAAAGGTTGTATGATTGCTGGAACTTACGCGGGCCTCCGTTGGGGGAGGCTCCGGCCCGCTCATCCCTCGTGCCTCGGGATTTAACGGCGGAATTGTGTCTGATTGCCTCTCGCTT
>CAJURV010000018.1 GCA_910588925.1 uncultured Rikenellaceae bacterium | reverse complement strand
AGATATTCTTTGAGTTATTATCATAATTTTGCACTTGCTTGTTGAGTCTGCAATAGATGAATATCTCAAAAGGCACTATTAGAACGCCTAACACTGATTGACTACAGCACGGTTATCACCCAAAATGTCCACTTAGAACTTTTGCAATGCAATCCATCACCCCAAATGTCCAACTTGCCGAGTTTCGTTACCAAATTGTTACTAAAACCAGTACGATGATTTTAGTGCCGATTTTTGTATTAAGTCTTTGATCCGTCGCCTGTTGTAGAGAAAATGTCTGCTCATAACCCGATTATTAACCCGTTCCTTTGTCGTAAGGATTCAAAGGGAAGAAAAAGGAGGTAATATGCAAAAGTACATTCCGTGTCTTGTATAATTTGTTGTAATTGTTAGAAGGAATAAACCAACATAGTCCCTATTTACATAAAAGTATTTTTTTTGTCGCCTGAACGTCAATGCGTTGATAATGTAGTGGTTGTTGGTTGTGTGTGAGTTGGAAAATAATATCAAATGCGAATAAACAACTAATAAATTACAATTTATTTGCAGATATTAAAAATAATTATTTACTTTATAAGCGTAAACGATAACTACCCAATCTTAAATACACTGCTATGTCCTACAGATTATCATCATATTCCATCTTCATAGAAAGAGATAATGATCCTTCTCATTATATTTTAATTCACGGATATACCGGAACTATTGATATAGTGTCGACAGATATAGTCTCATTTCTGCGTGGGGCTGACACTTTTGATAAGGATTCGTTCCCATTTTCGGATTCTACATGGGATAATCTATTAAAGAGAGGTTATCTGACTGCCAAGACTAAAGAGGAAGAGTTCGGCTTCGTAAAGAAGATGGCCGACGTATTACACAAAAAAGGAAGGTTGTTTAATGTTTTCACTTTTTTGGTGTCGTACGATTGTAATTTCAGATGTCCTTACTGTTATGAGGCCTCCATTTCGGGAAATGGTCGCAAGTGGACGAAACAGACCTTTACGGAGGATATGGTAGATAAAGCATACGAAGCCATATCGAAAATACGTGTTGACGAAAGGACTACCAATAAGAGCATCCAACTCTATGGAGGAGAACCACTATTGGCAGAAAACAAAAAGATAGTGGAGTATATCGTTAAACAAGGGAAGCAAAGAGGTTACGTTTTCAATGCCGTTACTAACGGATACGATTTGGACGCATACGAAGATCTCCTCGGTCCCGATAACATCACGCGTCTTCAAATAACTGTAGACGGTGACAGGGAGTGGCATAACAAACGTAGAATACATTATCAAAATCCGGACTCTTTCGACAAAATAATCGCAAACATCGGAATCGCCCTTGCTAAAGGTACCGTAATATCGGTAAGGATAAACACCGACAGGAATAATATAGACAGTATAAAAAATCTTCGTCGTCGTTTCGATGAATTGGGATATACTGCCGATGAGAATTTCCACTTTTATTCGGCTTGGTTAGCCTCTGTGGAGAAAGAAGACAGGTCTGTGGAAAACGCTGCACAGATAGATTACATGGATTATAAAGAGTATTATAGAAAGATAGTTTCAATGAATAACATAGTCAGTTGCAATATCGACAAAATGTACAGACACATATATAGGGCTATATCCAAAGGAGAACATATCTCACTGAGTTCGGTAGGCTGTGCGTCGCAATGCGGCTCGTATATATTCGACCCTTACGGCGAGATGTACAGTTGTCTAGAAACGATAGGCAATCGTCGTCATGTCGTAGGGAAATATATTTCTGAAAACGGAATAGAATGGAATGACGGAGTTCTGGGAGAATGGCATCGTAATGCGAGTGATTTCAGCGGTTGCAGAACATGCAAACATCTGTTTTTCTGTCAAGGCGGGTGTATTGCCGATAGAATAAATGAGAAAAAGGATTACGGGGGATCGACAATATGTGACAGCTTCAGAGACAGATTGCGTATCTCCGCAAACAAGGCATACGACAATTATCTTAAAAGTGGAAGTGTGTTATAGGTAACATCCTGATGATACATAAGTTAAAAGGCAAATGACGCTATGAAAAAGGAAGAAATGATCTCTTTGAACAAGTCATTCGAGGCCGAATTCGAAATAACGGAATTAGAGCAGAGGCTCGAAACCGACCCTTGGGTGTTTATTGATATTCTGATGCAGAATATCGAGGCAATGCCTTGCCATGAGGGTTATGTGAAATGTGGCGGGAGTTACAAATTCTGTGACGGGGGCTACGAGCCGGACACATGTGACGATGTGTACCTAATGTGCCACGGCGGATATGACACAGTGATGAACCTGCAGAACCACGACACTGTGATAAGCCTGCAGAACATGGAAAGAGACACTGTCTCTGTGTCTGATACGATTAAAGAAGCAGATGTGGCACTGCTGAAAGAAGAGCTTTTTAATCGGTAGTTTTACCGATTTAAACATAAGAAGCTGTTCTGTTTTCAATGCGGAACATTTATTAATCGGCAGTCATGAGACTGCACAAAATAAAACGTCATGAAAAAAAACGAGGAAATGGTTTCTTTGAACAAGTCGTTCGAGGCCGAATTCGAGGTACAGGAGTTAGAGCAAAGGCTTGAAACAGATCCTTGGGTATTTATTGATATTCTGACGCAGGATTTAGACGCTGATTTTTGTATTGGTTATGAGGAATGCGATGTAAAATTAAAAGATTGTTTAGATGGGTTTAGTGGTTGTGGCGTTTATTGGTAGTGATAATGCATTATATCAATGATTGATTTCTCTGCAATAAAAGAATTTGAACTTCTCGGGCCGGATGTATCCGGCCTGAGAGGTCGTCATGTTCTATGTTTCAGGGGGCGATACTTTGAAGTCAAAGAGAGTGTCGTAGAGTTTATCGAGACGCTGAAAAGAGCTTCCTCTCAAGAGGAGGCCATATCCCTTTACTCGCAAGTCAAGGGCCGGGAATTTTCCGAAGAGGAGTTCGAGCGTATAGCGGAGAAATGTTTGAAGCCGATAATAACCTCGGCTTCGAAAGAGCCTAAAAAGATGTTTTTGGCTCGTGCGGAGCTTTTCCCCGCTTCTAAAATAAAGCTTTTCTCCGAGTCGATGAGTTTCCTTTTCAGCAAGAAAACGTTTATTACGGCAATAATTATGATTGCCGTTTTGGAAATAGTGTTTTTTGCAACCTCTACCACCGATGTAGCTACAGGAAACCTCGATTTCTACACTATTTTAGGGGTATTTATTTTATTTGTTGCCTCCTCCTGCTTTCATGAGCTGGGGCACGCATCGGCATGCAGGCATTACGGTGTTTCGCACGGAGGGGTCGGAGTAGGGTTGTATCTGAGTTTTCCGGTGTTCTATACCGATGTTACTGACACATGGCGTTTAAAAAGAGAACAACGGCTTGTGGTAAATACGGCGGGAGTCTATTTTCAGCTGTTGTTTCTGTCGCCGATCATTATAATATACTTATTCACAGGAAACGATATACTCAAGTATTTCATATACACGGTCAATGTGAACTTTCTTATAACCCTCAATCCGTTCTTTAAGTTCGACGGTTATTGGATAGTCTCCGACCTGCTCGGTGTTCCCAATCTGAGGGCAAGGACCAGAGAGTTTTTACTGTATATTATAAATAAAATAAGACGTAGGCCGCAAACGACAGAGCCGTTCTTTTTAACATTGAAAAAACCTGTCCGATACATAATGGCTGTCTATTCGTTGTCGGTAAACCTATTTTTTGCCTATATATTCGGATATGTCATTCCTTCGTTTTTAGTAAGCTATTTAAAGACGCTACCCGAACAGATAAAGACACTCGCCATGCAGTTGGCTGCCGGTCAAACGCCGTCGTTTGCGCTCATTCAGTCCATTATAATGCCCACGTTGTTTTTCGGGTTTTTCGTATATATGATAGTGCGTATGTTGAAACCATGGGTTTTAAAATTAACCGGTAGCAGAAACTATGGCGGATAATTCGAGACATATCGCCTATTTCTGGCCAGTGTGGATTGTGGCCGTCATCTTCGGAGTTTGCGTTACGCAATCTTACGAACCTTACGGCATATCCGTAGCGGTGCTGTCGTTGTTGCTTGTGGTATCTAAGCCCAAAGTCAGCTTTACGGCTCTCGATATCGTGGTGGTCGCATGGTGGTTGTTCGAGGGATTGTCATTGCTGACATCTATAAATAACATATCCGTTTTCGCGGCCTTTCAGAAAACGACGCTCGTCGCCGTCTACTATTTCGTTATACGCGGTCTATTCGCCAAACAGGCTCGTTCGGAATTTTTATTGTATCTATATTCGTGGATATTGTTTTTTGCCGCTGTCATAGCCATGGTGTCGTTTAACATCTTTTCACAAAAGATATCGACGGCAGGTTTCGATAATATGTACGACTTCCGCAACCTTTACCAGCCGTGGGGATTCAGTTGTAACGCGTGGGGTACATTCTCGCTCGGATTCTTGTGCCTTACGGCGTTCGCTTGTTATTGTAACCGTCGGCATAAAACGAGAATGGCTATAATGATACCCATGTTCATTCCTGTCCTTTTGGGTGTCGTTCGTTCTTTATCGAGAGGAATTTACATCTCGTTCGCTTTTCTGTTGCTTGTGTTCGTAGTTTCGATAGCTGCATCCAAAGCTTTAAGCCTTAGGCGAAAAGCGATAGTGCTGGCTGTGGCGGCTTTGACGCTGACGTGTGTGATATTGCCATATAAAAAAGATGTGCTACGGACTATGCGCATGACCGAAACCCTGTCGCAACAACGTAGCTTGGATTCCCGTCTGAATGCAATAAGTATAGCCGGAGAGATATTCGGGCAATATCCGGTTTTCGGTGTAGGTAACGGCAACTATCCGTTGGCTGCCAACAATATAGCATACGAAGATGATAATGTCAGTTATAGTAAGTTCGCTGCGGGTCTTATCGCTCAGTTACCGTCCGAAAAAGGGATTGTCGGCATATTGATCTTATTAGGATTTTCAGGTGCCGTCGTATGGATGTTGTTTAAAGATAAAAAGCGCGATTTGGGAACGGTGATAGTAATGTCATCCGTTATAGCGTTATTGATGAGAGAACTTGCGTTTCCCACTCTATCCGACTATTACGGGGCGCAGATGATACTAGCCACTCTTTTGGCAGTATATCAGAATAAGATCGCAGCGTTAAATAAGTCTATTCCTACACGGAATGTCAGGGCTAAAGTATTAAAATGGATTCCTTTTGTAATTGTATCGGTTATGTTTCCGTTTGTGGCGATATATATTTCCGATGCGAAGAAAAATCAGGAGGCAGTACGGCTTGCGATTAAAGGAGAATTGGAGAACGCCGGGGCCGTACTATCATCGTCTGTGATAAAGACTACCCCTTATTTCGTCAATATGGCGGTGATAAATTGGCGCCTATTCAAGGCCACAGATAATATATCCTATCTCGACAAAGCGAAAGGTTATCTGAAGAAGGCTATTGTGAAAAATCCGTTGGATATGCAATTAGTCTGTTTCATGGCTGTCTTTACCGATGCGGGCGGCGATCGTCCTTATGCCGTGGAGATGTTGCAGGAGCTTATTGAAAAGTATCCGGAAAACTCAGTCTATCGTTTTGTTATGTTCAGAACGCTATACGGTAAAGACAAGCATTTCGACGATGAGAATACCCGGCATTTGGTAAAAGCGGTCCGTTTGGCTCCGCGCCTTATGGATACACCGTTGATGCATGAAATAGAAAAGAATGAAAGGGTATTCTCTCTTGTTAAATCAAAATTGTTGTGCGACACTGCGAATATGCGGAATGACCCTGTCGAGTATGCCCGTAAAGGCAAGATACTATTGGCGTTGGGCGATACCATCGCTTCGGAGCGTTATCTTAACCGTGCCCTCGATATGCTTCCCAATATATCTTTGCCTTGGTGTTATCTCGGCGTAATAGCTTGCGAGAGAGGCGATACTGTAGCGGGGCGACAATACTTAACCAAATCATACACGCTGAATCAATATGAACCGACAACCCTTATCAGTATGAACAAATATCTCGATGAAAATATAGACATGTCGCATTACATTATATCAGATCCGTATTCTTTCATGTACGGCAGGTACACTACCAAGTTTTCGGACTGGTATTTATCCCGACAGGTTCCATTCACATACTGACACACAACACAACTTACGATATTAATTTTTAAATACTTACTGCCATGCCATCTCTACTCAACCTTAAATATTCGCTTCGCTCATTGAAGCAGAACAAGTTCACACTGTTTATCAATATTTTAGGCTTCTCTGTGTCGCTAGCCTTTGTTATAATGATAGGTCTGTATGTTCAAAAGGAGTATTCGGTGGATAGTTTTCATAAGGATAAGGAGCGAATATTCATGCTGGAGGCCCCCAGTAACTTGGATAACAGGCTTCTCATCTTCCCTTATGGTTTTATGGACGATCTGTTATTGAATTTTCCGCAAATAGAGACAGGAGCGAGGGTGATGTCTTCACCGGTGGTGGTATCGGTTCCTAATGGTGATAAATTGAATGTTCCCGTAATGTTTGCGGATGAGGAGTTGTTCGATATTCTTTCAATAGAGTTTAAAGTGGGAAATGCCGCTACAGCGTTATCTGCTACGGACGATGTAATTATAAGCGAAAGTTTTGCTCGGACATATTTCGGAGAACAGTCGCCTATAGGACAGACTGTCCGGTTGGATATGGCAACGCTTAACGTGTCCGGTGTTATAAAAGACATTAAAAACTCACACATCTCTGATATATCTATTATTTGCAATGCCGATTATCTTGCTAACAGCAATCCATCTTTCGCGGGTTACAGGCAATGGATATGGGGTTTCTATCTGAAAGGAAAGGTTGGTAGCAATCTTAAAGACATAGAGGCAGATGTCTCTGAATATGCAAAAGACAAAGTTCCTAATTATAGTAATGTCGTAAACGGAAACCTTTCGTTCAGACCGTTGGAAGATCTTTATCTCGCACCATATTCGTCATTAATGCTCTCCGTATTGCCATATATCCAGAGTAACTCTCCCGAATTTATTGCGGTGATGCTCTTAGTCGCCGTTATAATTCTTGCTTTCGCAGGGATAAATTATCTTAACCTGTCTGTGGCTCAGTCTGGTTTTCGGGCCAAGAGTACCGCGATACAAAGACTTCTCGGAAGCGCAAAGAGAGAGGTGTTCTGGAGCTTTATAGCTGAGTCGATAGGCGTTCTGCTTATCTCCGGGGCGGTAGCCACTTTCTTGGCATGGTTGGCATTCCCTTGGTTCGGGAGTCTTATGTCGATGCGTATGTCATTTGCCGACGAGTTTTCATGGATGAATACTTTGATGATAGCCGTAGTTGTGTTATTTATGGGTACGGTGGCCGGATGGGTTCCTGCTGCAGTTATTTCCGGCTTCAAACCCATAGAGGTGACGCGAGGCACGTTCCGCAGAAAGACAAAGAATGTTTACAGCAAGATACTTATCACTTTACAGTATGCTATAACCATAATTCTGTTGGGGTGTACCGTCATCATAACACAGCAGATAAGATTTATGCAGAGTAGCGATAAGGGTTTCAACCCGGAAAATCTTATAGTTTGCAGCTATCATCCTCATATGATATCGAGAGATGCCACTCCCCTTATAAATAAAATCAAAAACATTCCCGGCGTGGTCGATGCAATGCAATGTGCTGAATATCCGATGAAAAGGGTGGCCAATAATAGTCGATTCAAAGATAAGGACGGTGTCGATCACACTCATACATTGTTTTATGTCGATTCGTCGTTTATCTCTGTATTGGGCATGAAGATAAAGAGTATCAATACTCACAACCCTGACGGATACTGGATAAATGAAACGGCTGCTAAGCAACTTGGGATAGCCGAAGATGCCGTTGTGTATAACGGTGCTGACGGTTATTCTTTCGCGATAAGAGGTGTTCTTAAAGATTTTAATTATACCGATTTCACCTCTCCCATAGGAGCTGTAGAGATGCGTCCTCTTCCCAAAACAGTTCCTCCGAGGGATATAATTATAAAAATATCCGGGGAGAACCGCGCCGCAACTCTCTCACGTATTCGCGATGAGTATAACAAAATGGCAGGAGGCGACATTTTCGACGGTCAGTTTATGACAGATCTTATCGCATCATATTATAAAACCCAAACCCGCCTTTCCAACCTTCTCGGCCTCCTCTCGTTCATCGCTATAGTCATCTCGTCTATGGGTATGCTCGCCATGTCTATCTACTTCACCCGTCAGCGTGCGCGCGACATGGCTGTAAGGAAGGTGTTCGGAGCCACTCCGCAAGGTGTGCTGGGGTTGCTCATGGGAGGATTTTTGAAATTAGTGGGCGTGGCCTTTGTGATAGCGGTGCCGATAATCTATCTGCTTATGCAGGAGTGGCTGAGCGGGTATGTCTATCGCATCAGGCTCACACCCGTTCCGTTCCTTATAGCCGGAGGCATAGTGCTCGTGATAGCGGTGCTTACCGTTGTAGGACACTCTGTGAAGGTGGCGGTATCTAACCCTGTAGATTCGTTGAAAGCGGAGTAGGTTTAGAATAAACAGGCGTTTCCGTTAAGCCGAATGAAAGTGAAGTACCGAAGAGGGAAAACGGATGTATCGAAGCGAACGATTTATCTATGTACGGTAACTTTTAACATAGATAGACGTTTTAAGAGAAAGAATCGATAAAAAGCCCTTTTTGTTTTGATCTTTAGAAAAATTCTTGTTCTCTACATAACAAGAATCGGTACATAACATACTAACAATTCCTTACCTATGCCGTCTCTACTCAACCTCAAATACTCGTTTCGCTCTCTGAAGCAAAACAAGTTCACGCTGTTCATCAATATTTTCGGCTTCTCGGTGTCGCTGGCATTCGTGATAATGATAGGGCTGTATGTCCAGAAAGAGTATTCGGTGGACGATTTCCATAAAGACAAGGAACGTGTCTTTATGATGGAGATACCGAGCGACAAGCTGGTTATATTTCCGGACGGTCTGATGGACGCCTTGTTGCTAGACTTCCCTCAGATAGAAAAAGGGGCAAGGGTGCTTACCACTCCCGATGTCATATCTATTCCCGACAAGGAGAAGTTGAACATGCCGATTATGATTGCGGACAAAGAGTTTTTCGATATTCTCTCGTTCGATTTCGTAGAGGGCAGATCTTTCGAGGCGTTAAACGATGTGGTGGTAAGCGAAAAATTCGCCCGCACCTATTTCGGAGACGAATCGGCTATAGGCAAGACAATATTTCTTAGCGAACAAATTCCATTGAATATATCGGGAGTGGTGAGAGGGTTTGAAAATTCCCATATCTCCGACGATGTGCCGGTTATTATCGATGCCGATTACCTGAAAAGCCTCAGTCCTGCGCATAAAGGCTACAGGCAATGGACATGGAGTTTCTATCTGAAAGGTGTTCCGGGTAGCGACCTCAAAGGCATGGAGAGCGAAATTACCGAATATGCCAAAGAGAAGGTGCCTAATTACAGCCTTGTTACGAGCGGTAATATATCGCTTCGTCCGTTGAAGGAGATATATTTCATGTCATTCTCCTCTCATGCGCTCTCTTTGCTGACATATCTGCGTTGCAACGATCCGGCCTTTATCGCAACCATGCTCGCAATAGCCGTATTGATTCTGCTATTCGCCGGCATAAACTACCTTAACCTCTCTGTGGCTCAGTCTGGCTTCCGTGCCAAGAGTACCGCCATACAGCGGCTTCTCGGAAGCGGCAAGAGAGCGATATTCTGGGGTTTCATAGCAGAGTCGGCAGTTGTTCTTATTATCTCGGGGATAATAGCCGTTGTTATTGCATGGCTGGCTTTCCCGTGGTTCTGCAAACTTATGATGATGCGGATGTCTTTCGCCGACGAGCTGTCATGGCTCAATACCTTAGTCATAGCCGCCATAGTATTGATTATGGGTACGGTAGCCGGATGGGCTCCTGCCACGGTCATCTCCGGCTTCAAACCCATAGAGGTGACACGAGGCACTTTCCGCAGAAAGACAAAGAGTGTTTACAGTAAGATACTTATCACCTTTCAATACGCTATAACCATAATACTTCTCGGATGCACCGCCGTAATAATACAGCAGATAAGATTTATGCAGAACAGTGATTTGGGGTTCGATACTAAGAACCTGATAGTATGCAGTTATTATCCCAATTCCATAGGAAGAGACGCCGCTCCGCTGATAAACGCGTTCAAAAACATTCCGGGCGTGACAGATGCGGTACAATGTTCCGAATATCCGATGAAAAGGACACCCAACAACAGTACGTTCGAGGATAGGGACGGCATAGCCCACAGCCACTCCGTCTTTTACGCCGACTCGGCATTCTTATCCGTGTTGGGCATTAAGATAAAGAGCGTTCATTCGCATAACCCTAACGGATATTGGGTGAATGAAACGGCGGCCAAGGAGTTGGGAATCGACAATGGGGCCACGGAATACACCAATTCTGACAACTAT
The DNA here is from genome assembly GCA_910588925.1 of uncultured Rikenellaceae bacterium. Classification (GTDB taxonomy): domain Bacteria; phylum Bacteroidota; class Bacteroidia; order Bacteroidales; family Rikenellaceae; genus CASDZP01. The sequence continues at coordinate 19,670 of CAJURV010000018.1, read as the reverse complement.
AAATTCGCCGTAAAAGGCATTGTGGAAGATTTTCACTACGTAGATTTCACCTCTCCCATAGGAGGTATACAGATACGCCCGTTCCCACACGGTTATCCTCCGAGAGATATAATCGTGAAAATATCGGGAGTTAACCGTGCCGAGACGTTCCGCCGTGTTCGCGAAGCCTATAACGACATGGCCGGAGGCGATCTATTCGACGGTCAGTTCATGGAGGAGCAGATAGCTTATTACTATAAAACACAAGACCGCCTCTCCAACCTTCTCGGCCTCCTCTCGTTCATCGCCATAGTCATCTCGTCTATGGGTATGCTGGCTATGTCTATCTATTTCACCCGTCAGCGTGCGCGCGACATGGCTGTAAGGAAGGTGTTCGGAGCCACTCCGCAAGGTGTGCTGGGGTTGCTCATGGGAGGATTTTTGAAATTAGTGGGCGTGGCCTTTGTGATAGCGGTGCCGATAATCTATCTGCTTATGCAGGAGTGGCTGAGCGGGTATGTCTATCGCATCAGGCTCACACCCGTTCCGTTCCTTATAGCCGGAGGCATAGTGCTCGTGATAGCGGTGCTTACCGTTGTAGGACACTCTGTGAAGGTGGCGGTATCTAACCCTGTAGATTCGTTGAAAGCGGAGTAGATATGATATTCCCGTAGTGGTGTCGTTTCCGGACGGGACCGATAAAAATTTGACTATATGGATGTGAAAGATATTTTTATTTCGACATTTCTGTTGTGCTCTTGCGCCGCTAATGTTTCCGACCCTTGTTCTGCCGCACTCGAGAGAGCGGGAGATAACAGGTCCGAATTGGAAAGCGTGATAAGACACTATAGCATTGTAGACCCCGATACGCAGAAGTTGAAAGCGGCTTGTTATCTTATAGGCGACATGATCGACAAACGTAGCGTCGTTCCAGTATCGGCTAAGGAGTACGACGATATCTTCGAGCGTCTGCATGCGTTTAGGGGGCGAAACGGATTCCTGACTACGGAAGGTGTCGCGTTGGTCGATTCCGCCGTAAACAATCTTCCGGGCGGTTATGTCGTTTTATCAGACCTCGGGAATATATCTGCGGATTTTCTCATATCCAATATCGACTCTGCTTTCGAGCAATGGGAGTCGGCACCTTGGGCGGCTGAATATTCTTTTGACGATTTCTGCCGGTGGGTGTTGCCGTATAGGGTATCTTCAGAACCGCTCGAAAACTGGCGGGAGGTAGCGTTGTCGTATCATCGTCCTGACGAAGATTCGCTCAAAGCCGCAGGTGATATATGGGAGTTGGGCCGGCTTCTCATTAATACTACCGGCTTAGAGTATTCGGAGAACGTAAGCGTGCCTTTCTCACTCTCTTTCAGCCGTATGAATATGTTGGGCGAGAGCACGTGCGGCCCGTTGGTGCTACATGCCGTGCAGCTGTTGCGTTCGCGGGGCATTCCTGCAGCTCCCGAGATGATACCTGCGTGGGGCAACCGCAGTTCGGATCACGCATGGCTCACTATAATAAATCCGGACGGTTCGCTAACCCCCATAGGCTATTACGGTGATAATAGACCGTACGTGGTTGAGAATCATCGGTTGCCTAAGGTATATCTTAAAAGCTCTTTCGTAAGAACCGAAGACCCTCTTTTCAGATACAGACAGACGGAGGATATACCGCAATTCTTCTCCGGCCTTGACATGGAGGATGTGACGGCCAAATACGACATGCCTACGGTAGACGTAGTGATAGATGGTCTTAATACCGGCAAGAGCCGGATAGCATGGCTGTGTACCTTTAATAATTCGGCGTGGGTGCCGGTGGCATACGCCGAAATATCGGACGGGAAGGCCATTTTCAAGGATATGGGTAACGGACAAGGTTTCGGTCACAATGCGTTCCGTTTCGACGGAGGTGACCTCGGGATAGTTTATCTTCCGGCCTATTTTGTCGACGGCAGGGTTATTCCTGCCGCCAATCCGGTATTGGTGAAAGATGATGGCACTGTAACGGAGCTAAGTGCGGATCATAACGACCGGCAAAGCGTGACGGTACGACGCAAATATCCGCTTTTCGACACCTTCTGTAAAGATGCCGTAAACATGATAGGTACACGTTTTGAGGCGTCGGACAGGGCCGATTTTTCAAACAAGGTGACGCTATTGGCCGTAGACTCATTGCAACCGCATCCGTTGACGCGATATAAGACCGTTAGTACAGATACCGGAGAGAAATTCCGTTATGTCAGATATGTGTTCCCCGACGGATTGCCGGGTACCGACAGTCTGTTCGGAGTAAGCGAGCTGAGATTCTTCTCTTCCGACACTCTGCTCTGCGGTGTAACGATGTTTTCGTCTGAATCGACTGAATTTATGGGTGCCGATAACCTGTTCGACGGTCGATTACTCACCTACTGTCAGGCGAAGTATCCTGAAGATACATGGGTGGGGCTGGATTTGGGCTATCCACGCAACATAACCCATATCGAATATATGCCGCGGACGGACGATAACGATATATGGCCCGGCGATATTTACGAGATGTTATATTGGGACGGGAAGTGGGTATCGGCAGGCACTAAAATTGCCGGGGACTACACCCTCACATGGGATGGTATGCCTTCAGGTACGTTGTATCTGCTAATAGACAGAACGAAAGGGGTGGAAAACAGGATATTCACCTATCGGAAAGGCAAGCAGATATGGTGGTAAAACAATGATTTCGTTTTTATGATTATTGCATGGAAAGCCCTTATGCTTTATATGATTACGACTATTTTTGCTTTTTTTAGAACATAAACTTTTTATTCGGGATATTTTTATTAACTTACGAACAATTATAAGACTATAGATGCCCCGACTTACATATAAGTGCTTGTCTGTTACGTGTAAGGGTGTTGATATTGAAGTTAAACACTATACTAAATGGCGACATTATGAGACCTCTTTTAATAACTATATTGATCTTTTTAGCGGCGAATGTCTCGTACGGTCAGCCACTCACGGCATGGCGTGTCGACGACTGTATGCGCTATGCCGTAGACAACGCTCCTGCCGCCCGTCGTGCGGAGCTGGCCTATGCCGACAGCCGCATAGACAAGACGGAGGCCATAGCGTCGTTCTTTCCGTCGATAAGCGCAGGAACATCGGTACAGACCAGTTTCGGCCGCTCCATCGACCCCATAACCAACGTCTACGACAACATCGCCAACTTCAACAACTCTTATTCCGTGAGTGCCTCCGTGCCGCTGTTCGGAGGGCTTAACGTGCTCAATAACTTTCGCATAGCCAAAATAGCTACCCTTCAGGGTAAGGAGGAGCAGGCGCGTGTGGAGGATCAGATCGCGCTAATGACCATGCAGTCGTTCTTCGATGCCATGTTTGCGGCGGAGAACTACCGTTATGCCTTGCAGAATCTCGAAGAGAAGCGTCTGTTGCTCTCGCAGGTAAAAGGCCAGCATAGCGTAGGACTCAAGAGCGCGGCCGACGTAGCGCAGGTAGAGGCCGACGTAGCCATGAGCGAAGCCACGCTCATAAGTTATGCGAGCAGTCGCGACATGAGCATGATAAAGTTGAAGGAGCAGATGAACTACCCGCAGGACGAGGAGTTGGTGCTCGATTCGTTGTTTCTCGACATCATGCCCTCGAGCCCCGATCGTGAAAACAGCGCGGAGATAGCGGCCAATGCCTTGACATTCCTGCCGGAAGCTCGTATAGCGGACTATAACGTACGCAGTTCGTCCATAAACAGAACCACCGCTTTGGCGAGTCTGTTTCCGTCTCTCAGTCTGCAGGGGGGATACTCTACGGGTTACACTCGCGGCATCAACCGTAACGGCAGCCTCTATGAGCCGTTCCGCGAACAGTTCCGGAACCGTGGCGGTCAATATGTGGGCATGAGCCTGAGCATTCCCATCTTCTCCGGTCTCGGCAGGGTCAGCAGATACCGCCGCGCCGGCAATGCCCTCAAAAGTGCGGAGCAGACACGTATAGAGACCGACAGACGTCTCGAGAGCGAGATAATACAAGCTGTCGCCGACCTCGAAAACGCCGAGAAAGAGTATCTGCAATATCTCAAAGGCGAAGAGGCGAGCCGCCTGTCGTACGAGGTGACCCAAGCCAAATACCGCGAGGGGCTGCTCAGCTTCGTGGATGTGCAGACGACATCTACGCAATATATGCTCGCCCGCATAAACATGAACAACGCCCGCTTCCGCTACCATATCAAACGCAGAGTGGTGGACTACTACAAAGGCGAGCCGTATATAAGGTAACGTTTCCCCAAAAACAGTAAAGATACGATTATGGACATAGCAATAGAAAAGAAAAAAGGACTAGGAAAGAAACACATACCCTATCTGATAGGCGGAGCGGCAGCGGTGGTTGTCATCCTCGCCATAGCGTTGGGTAATCATGGCAACAGGCTGAAAGTCGACGGCGATTCCCTCGTTATCGGAACCGTCACAGACGGCATGTTCAACGATTACGTCAGGATCAACGGCAAGGTGCAGCCCATAACCGTGATACAGTTGAGCCCTCTGGAGAGCGGCATCGTTCAGGAGAAGGTGGTAGAAGAGGGTGCCATGGTCAAGAAGGGCGATGTGATACTGCGTCTTAGCAACAACCAGCTTAATCTCGACATTCTCAACAGCGAGGCCTCTTTGTCCGAGAAAGAGAATATCCTGCGCAATACGCGTCTGGCCATGGAGCAGGAGAAACTAAACCTCAAGCAGGAGATGATCAATCTCAAGATGGAGGTGTCGCGTAAAAAGAGGGGGCTTGAGCAATTCTCGCGTCTTTATAAAGACAATCTCGTGCCAGAGGAGGATTACCTTAAGGCCAAAGAGGACTACGAGCTCTATGCCGAGCGTCTGGCTATAGTGAGCGAGCGTCAGCGACAGGATTCGATAAGCCGCCAGTTGCAGATATCGTCTTTTGAGGAGAGCTTGGCGAGCATGAACAAAAACATGGCGCTCACGCACGAAAGGCTCGAGAATCTCAATGTCAAATCGCCTATCGACGGGCAGCTTGGCTCGTTGGATATAGTACTCGGTCAATCGGTGCATTACGGCGACAAGATAGGTCAGATAAACGATCTCTCGAACTACAAGGTGGAGGCTCAGATAGACGAGCACTACATCGACAGGGTGTCGCCGGGGCTGAGTGCGGTGATGGAGCGTCAGGGTACCGACTACACGCTTGCCGTGAGTAAGGTATATCCAGAGGTGACAGAGAATACTTTCAAGACCGATTTCATCTTCGAGGGCGGGTTACCCGACAATATCCGCACCGGTCAGACATACAACCTCAACCTCCAGCTCGGCGAGCCTACCAATACCGTCATGATACCGCGAGGCTCGTTCTTCAACAAGAGCGGCGGCAAATGGATCTTCGTCATGTCGCCCGACGGTAAGAGCGCGCACCGTCGCCAGATACGCATCGGACGTCAGAACCCGCAGTACTACGAGGTGCTCGAGGGTCTCGAAGCCGGCGAGAAGGTCATAACCTCGAGCTACGACATGTTCGGCGACAACGAGGTGTTGGTACTTAAATAAACGGACGCTCCCGGGCGGACAGATTATATGAATCGTTAAAAAAGCATAGCTATGGAGACAATGGTAAAAATAGATCATCTGGTAAAGGCGTTTCGCACCGAGGAGGTGGAGACACGGGCGTTGAACGATGTGTCGTTCGAAGTGGCGCAGGGCGAGTTCGTAGCCATAATGGGGCCTTCGGGTTGCGGAAAATCGACGTTGCTGAATATTCTCGGCCTGTTGGATAATCCTACCTCCGGCAGTTATCTCCTTTCGGGCAAGGAGGTGGGGGCGCTCAAAGAGAAAGACCGCACTATGGTACGAAAAGGCTCTATAGGTTTCGTGTTCCAGAGCTTCAATCTTATAGACGAGCTTACCGTGTATGAGAATGTAGAGTTGCCGTTGTTGTATTTGGGAATGAAGGCCTCGGAACGCAAACAGAAGGTGACCGGTATATTGCAGCGTATGGATATATCGCATCGCGCAGGTCACTTCCCCCAACAGCTCTCCGGCGGTCAGCAACAGCGTGTGGCCATAGCCCGTGCAGTAGTCTCGAACCCCAAGATGATACTGGCCGACGAACCGACCGGTAACCTCGACTCCAAAAACGGTCTCGAGGTGATGAACCTGCTCACCGAGCTCAACAAAGAGGGCACCACCATAATGATGGTGACACACTCCAAACGCGACGCATCGTTCGCACACAGGACGATCAACCTGTTCGACGGGCAGATTGTTAATGAGATGGGTGAGATATAGGCCTTTTTTGATAGGTAAATCCGAACACCCCAAAGAGGTAAAAATGAACTGCACCCCAAAAGTTAGACACAAAACTTTTGGGGTGTTCTCATTAAATTCCCCGCAAACTTCCATCATCATCCCCACAAAGCCCCACCTTACACAATCTGTAAACGCCCCATATATCCTAAGCGTCACAAAATCCCCGACTGCTTCCGATTTTAAAAAATAATTACTACCTTTGTAAGAGGTTCTTGTTGAAACGACCGTTACCTGCATTTAACTGTAAGTTTACACAGACTATTAACTTACAAGTCGAAGACTTTTACTTCACGGTTACCAATGCAAACGGAGTCTCAAACAACGATAGCCATATATACATATATAGAAGTATTTACTAATTCGAAATAATCGTATGAAGCAACTGAAAATCGTCGTGTTGGCCAAGCAGGTTCCCGACACTCGTAATGTGGGCAAAGATGCGATGAAAGAGGACGGCACCGTCAATCGTGCGGCCCTTCCCGCCATCTTCAACCCCGAAGACCTCAACGCTCTCGAGCAGGCATTAAGCCTCAAAGAGCGTTACGGCGCCACTGTCACCGTTCTTACAATGGGCCCTTCCCGTGCGGCCGATGTTATACGCGAAGCCATGTACAGAGGTGCCGACGGAGGCGTTTTGCTTACAGACCGTAAATTCGCCGGTTCCGACACCCTCGCCACCTCCTATGCCATATCGTGCGCCATACGTAAAATGGGTGCCGACATCATAGTGGCAGGCCGTCAAGCCATCGACGGCGACACCGCGCAAGTGGGGCCGCAAGTTGCAGAAAAGCTCGGGCTTCCGCAGGTTACCTACACCGAGGAGATAGAATCTCTCGACGGCGATAAACTCACGATACGCCGCCATATAGAGGGAGGTATAGAGCGTGTCACCACCACATTCCCAGTGGTTATAACCGTGGGTAGTTCGGCTCCCGTGTGCCGTCCCCGCAACGCCAAGTGCGTGATGCGTTACAAACACGCCCGCACCACGTCAGAGATACAGGCCCTCGAGGAGGACTACTACCCTGCTCTACGCGAAGCCAGAGGCTACCTCAACATCCCCGAATGGGGTGTGGCAGACGTCGATGCCGAAGACGCATCTTTGGGTCTGAGCGGCTCGCCCACCAAGGTCAAACAGATCGAAAACATCGTATTTCAGGCCAAAGAGGCTAAGAAGCTGACCTCGTCGGACGAAGACATAAACAGCCTTATAAGAGAACTCATAACGGCCCACGCCATAGGTTAACCACATAACAATCAAGCGAAAAAATGAACAACATATTCGTATATTGCCAGACCGACGGCGGTAAAGTGGCCGATGTCAGTCTCGAACTACTCACCAAAGGACGCTCGTTGGCCGCGCAATTAGGCTGCAGCCTCGAAGCGCTAGTGATAGGTAACAATCTGAAAGGCATAGAGGATCAGCTCGCACTCTACGGAGCCGAAATCGTACACAAGGCCGAAGCCCCCGAGCTCGATCCCTACCGTACGCTTCCTCACGCCGCCATCGTATGCGGCATCTTCAAGGAGGAGAAACCGCAGATAGCGCTCTTCGGAGCCACGGTCATAGGTCGCGATCTCGCCCCTCGCGTATCGTCGGCCCTGCATAGCGGCCTCACCGCCGACTGTACCAGCCTCGAGATAGGCGGACACACCGACAACAAGAGCGGTAAAACGTACGAAAACCTACTCTACCAGATACGTCCTGCCTTCGGCGGTAACATCATAGCCACCATCATCAACCCCGACCACCGTCCACAGATGGCAACGGTACGCGAGGGCGTGATGAAGAAAGAGGCTGTGGCAGCTCCGGCAAAACCCGAGGTGAAGACGGTGGACTGGAAAAAATACGTATCGCCCGAAGACATGGCCGTCACCATCATCGAGCGTCAGATCGAGGAGAGCAAGATAGATATAAAAGGTGCATCGGTAATAGTGGCTGGCGGCTACGGCGTAGGTTCCAAGGAGAATTTCGCGCTGCTGCACGAGCTGGCCGACATTCTCGGCGGCGAGGTAGGCGCGTCGCGTGCTGCAGTAGACGCAGGCTATACCGACCATGCGCGTCAGATAGGCCAGACAGGGGTGACGGTACGTCCCAAGCTCTACATAGCATGCGGCATCTCCGGACAGATACAGCACACTGCCGGAATGGACGGCTCGTCGATGATAATATCCATCAACACCGACCCGGAGGCCCCTATCAACAAGATAGCGGATTACGCCATAACAGGCGACATTGCCACCGTCATACCCAAAATGATAAAATCCTACAAAGAGAATTCCAAGTAGGCATTATTAATCAGCAAGACCGTGCCACACAGGCCTAAGTCGATAGGCTCGCATGGCAAAGGGTCTGCAAAACGACCGTTTCGTCAAGCCTAATGCAACAAGATTGCCGGGGCTGAAAACGGCAGAATAAAATTCAACTTATTTATCATGGCCAATTTTTTTCTTGACAATAAAGATCTGCAATTCCAGCTCGACCACCCTCTGATGAAGAAGATAGTGGCACTCAAAGAGCGCAACTTCGCAGACAAAGACAAATACGATTACGCCCCCGTCGACTACGAGGATGCCGTAGACAGCTACCGTAAGGTGCTCGAGATAGTGGGCGAGATATGCGGCGACACCATAGCCGTCAACGCCGACGGTGTCGACAAGGAGGGACCGCGCGTGGTAGACGACCATGTAGTCTACGCCTCGGGCACGGCAGAGAACCACCGTATGCTCACCGAAGCGGGTGTGTACGGCATATCGCTTCCCCGCAAATGGGGCGGTCTCAACTTCCCGGTGGTGCCGTATGTAATGTCGTGCGAGCTGGTGTCGCGTGCCGATGCGGGCTTCGGAAACATCTGGGGCTTGCAGGACTGTGCCGAAACTCTCCATGAGTTCGCCTCCGACGAGATAAACGACGAGTACATGCCTCAGGTGTGCGCCGGTAAGACCTGTGCCATGGACCTCACCGAGCCGGACGCCGGCAGCGACCTGCAGGCCGTGATGCTCAAAGCCACATGGAACGAAGAGAAGAAGACATGGCTCCTCAACGGTGTCAAACGCTTCATCACCAACGGCGACGGCGACATATCGTTAGTATTGGCCCGCACCGAAGAGGGCACCACCGACGCCCGCGGCCTCTCGCTCTTCGTCTACGACCGCAAACACATGGCTGTAAAGGTACGACGCATAGAACACAAGATGGGTATCATAGGCTCACCTACATGCGAACTTGTATTCACCGACGCACCGGCACGTCTGGTCGGCGACACCAAGATGGGTCTGATACGTTACGTCATGGCGCTCATGAACTCAGCACGTCTGGGTATCGGCGCCCAGAGCACCGGCATAAGCGAGGCGGCATACCGCGAAGCTCTCAAATATGCGCAGGAGCGTCGCCAGTTCGGCAAGCCCATCATAGAGTTCGCACCCGTCTACGAGATGCTTACCAACATGCAGGCCAAAGTGCTCGCCTCACGCGCCATGCTATATGAAACATCGCGTTTCGTGGATGTATACAAGGCCTACTATCACATAAGCAAAGAGCGCAAGTTAGAGAAAGAGGAGCGCGACGAGATGAAAGAGTACAACAAACTGGCCGACGCCTACACACCTCTTCTCAAGCTCTTTAGCAGCGAATATTGCAACCAGGTGACCTACGACGCCATACAGATACACGGCGGCTCGGGCTACATGAAAGACTACCCCGTGGAACGTCTGGCCCGCGACGCACGTATCACCAACATATACGAAGGCACCTCGCAGCTACAGGTGGTAGCGGCCATAAAGGGCGTCACAACAGGCGTCTACCTCTCGCAGATGAACAAGTACGAGGCCATGAACTACAATAGCGACCTCGACCCGCTGCACGCCACCTTAAAGGCCATGAAAGCAGAATACGAGACCACCGTCAAGCTCGTGGAGGAAAGATCGGTAGGAAACAGCGAATATCTCGACTTCCACGCACGTCGCTTGGTGGAGATGGCCGGCCACATAATTCTCGGTTACCTCCTGCTCTACGAAGCGAGCGAACGCGAATGCGGATGCGTCGACTACCGCACCGCCGCAAACGTCTATATCAAGGCCGGTGCTGCAAAGAACACCGCACACAAGGTGTATATAGAGAACTCTACCCCCGAAGACATAGCCATGTTCAGAATAGACTAAGCTATACGTGAAACGGAGACCGGCCCGCATCACAGCTGTGATGCGGGCCGTTTCGTCATAAATGCGACATTATTGCCAAATATTTTCTTTATAAACTACTTTCAAGTATTCAGTAAACAACGAATATCACGAAAATGTCGTCCGCATACGAACCGAAACGATAAAATTCATAATGCGCACCCGCACACTATCTTTGCGCGTGCAATATCCTCCGCGACAGCCTCGCGCAACCGGTCCGTGTCATCGAACCGGCACTCGTCTCTTAGGCGCGTAATGAAGCGTACGTGTATGGTCTTGCCGTAGAGGTCGCCGCCGAAACCGAACAGGTGTACCTCCAACAGCCGCACCGGACTTTCGCCCACGGTAGGGTGAGTACCCACATTGGCAACGCCGCCGAAGCGATAACCGTCGAAACGTACCTCAACGGCATAAACTCCGCTTCGGATATTAATCAACGGATCGAGCGCTATATTAGCCGTAGGGAATCCCATGCCCGCGCCTCTGCCCGCGCCTTTAACTACGACGCCTTCAACCTCTATGTGCATAAATTAAGTGTTATTACGTACCTTACAGCCGCCGAAAACTTCGCTACCGGCGGACATGGAATCTGAACGTTTTCAATAGGCGGAGAGCAATAAATCGAAGCCTTAATCGCCTAAACTTTAAATCTCCGCATCAAAGCGAACAACTCGCCGATTCATCCAATCTTTTCACAATATTAATTATTTTTTATATTTTTATCACGAAATAATGACGCGTTTTTCACATTTACGCATACGCAACAGAGCAAACACCTGAGATACACATGGATAACAACTCCGAGAGCAACCGCTCGAAGATATATTATACTATAAGCGAAACGGCCGACATGTTCTCGGTCACCCCTACCCTCATTCGTTATTGGGCCAACTATTTCCCGCAAATAAAGCCCCATAAGAACAAAAAGGGCAACCGTCTGTTCACTCCCGCCGACATAGAGACATTCAAGCGCATATACCACCTTACCAAAGAGTGCGGCATGAAGCTGGAGGCCGTATCGCAAAAGCTCGACACTCCGGACGACGAATTCGAGCGACGCGAAGAGATACGCCAGAAGCTACAGACGCTCAAAAGCATATTCGAGGCGGTCAATATAGAGCTCGACAACATAGACAGAAAAAAGAGGGAGACAGTGGTATGGAGCTCCGCCGACGAGGAGTACCCTCCCATGGAACCGGCCTACGGTTCCGAACCGGAAGCACCGTACGACCAAGACAAAGGCGTACCTCTATTCATATTCAAATCGGAAGAATAACCACGTATGACGACAGTAAAAGAGATAATAGACGCCATCTACGACTTCGCTCCGCTTTCGTTGCAGGAGAGTTACGACAACTGCGGCCTGCAGACCGGCGACCCCAACATGGCCTCTACCGGAGTATTGCTCGCCGTAGACATGACGGAGGAGCTGCTCGACGAGGCTATAGGGCTTGGGTTCAACACCATATTGACGCATCATCCGCTCATTTTCAGAGGCATCGCTAACGTAACACCCTCCCACACGGCGGGACGCATAGTGATGAAAGCCGTCAAACACGATATAGCGATAATATCGGCCCACACCAATATCGACAAAGCCTACCGGGGCGTCAGCTACCGCATGGGAAGCAAACTGGGACTACGCGACATGCGCCCTCTTGCGGAAGCGAACGACGCCTGCGGCACAGGATTGGGGGTAATAGGCCTATTGCCCGAAGCGATTGCTACCGACGAGTTTTTACGTACGGTAAAAGAGGTGTTCGGATGCGGATGTCTGCGGCATACGGTTCCGTCACACGAAAAAGCTAACGTCGTAGCCTTATGCGGAGGCTCCGGATCGTCGTTCATAAGCGATGCCATAGATGCAGGTGCCGACATATACATAAGCGCGGACCTCAAATACCACGACTTCTTCGCCGCCGACGGAAAGATCACCCTGGCAGATGCAGGCCATTTCGAGACGGAAAGATGCACTATCGACATTTTTTATGATATTTTAACGAAAAAATTCACTAACTTTGCAGTCCGACAAACGTCGACATACACGAACCCCGTAATATACCTACATTAAGATATGGCAACAAAGAAACAGGAGACCAAGGAGATAAGCACCAAAGACAAGCTTATAGCCCTCTATCGTTTACAACAGATCGAGTCGCAGGAAGACGAGATCAACCGTCTCAAAGGCGAGCTCCCGTTCGAAGTTCAGGACCTCGAAGACGACGTCGAAGGCATGGAGACCCGCCTGCGCAACATGGTGGCGGAGGTCGACGATCTTAGCCGCAAGGCCAAATCGCAGAAAGACGACATTGAGGCGGCCAAACTCAAGATAGCCAAGTACGAAGAGCAACAATCCAACGTACGCAACAACCGCGAATTCGAATCCTTAGCCAAAGAGATCGAGTACCAGAAGCTCGAAATAGAGCTTTGCGAAAAACGCATCAAGGAGTACTCGGCAGCGGCCAAAAACAAGAAAAAAAGCATCGAAGAGTGCAAAGCCAGCCTCGCCGACCGTAAAATAGACCTCGACAACAAACGCGCCGAGCTCGAAAGTATAGATCAGGAGACAGCCAAAGAGATAGCCGATTTGCGTTCACAGGCCGAGACAGTGGCTGCCGACATAGACGAGCGTCTGCTCACCGCCTACCGTAAAATACGCGGCGGCATGCGCAACGGACTGGCCGTAGTAGAGGTAAAACGCGACGCATGCGGCGGATGTTTCAACCGTATTCCCCCGCAGAGACAACTCGACATACGCATGAGCAAAAAAATAATCGTATGCGAATATTGCGGACGCATCCTGATATCGGACAAAATCGAAGAGGTAGAGGAATAGCGTAGAAGCCATAGCTTCGAAGAAAGAGAAACGATCGTCATGCCTTTTGCGGTATGGCGATCGTTTATTTATGCTGTACGGTCTTGTCTTTAAAACTTATCTTATAACAATTCATTACAGAGAGTTATTCTGGTCCGATAAGCCTACCCGAGGTAGTTATAAGTTAAGTTCGATATAAGAACCGTAACAATATGAATAACATGTTCCTTAGCGAATCGTAGCCCGAACCAAACAAGAGAGATCAAACCATTTATTTGCTCGGTCGGATCAGAAATACTATGCGGGGCACAACCAAACTGCGAGCAGAAATACCACACAACGAAAAAACCGCTTTACGACTCATCCGTAGCCTTGAACACGACACACATCCTCTCGTGTACCTCCCGCAAACTACGGTCTACTCTTCGTTCTTGCCTGAAGCGTAACATACTACAAACATCACCATGGTTCTAAAACGGTATTGGGGATTAGCTGTTATCGGCGAACCGTTTAAATATACGACCTATATCGCCACAACAACCGTCTTGCGATAGTATCTATTCGTTGTATTCATACTCCATTCTGATATTTATAAGATTAATCAGCAACTGACAAATGTCTCCGTTTCTATCGAATCCCCAAAATACAGGATAACTACCGTCACCAAATCCGGACGAAAGAATAGGTACATGATAGTCGGTGCCTGGAATGTTCCAATTCAGCCAATCCCCACCCTCACTCTGATATTCCGGATATTTAGCATAACTCTCCTTGAACAATTCATTGAAGTAATCGGCTTCATCTTCGTCCGGATGCTCCTTTTTCCATTTATCCAACCAGTCACAAGCCAACTGACGGACTTTTTCGTCACAAATACAACACATGCCTGAATCCACACCGAAACCTATAAAATACCCTTGTTCCAATGTACTCAAATCCACGTCATCAGCCAACGCCTCATAAAAAGCGACAGGTTGTTTATCCGAGAACCGTAAACGAACAGCGGCATAACGGTCTCGATCTACACCATCGGCCTTAACAACACAAACCTCCGTACTATAAGAGCCGACAGGAGCTGTCAAAAAAAAGGGACGATAATCTTTATTAAACAGATATGTGAACGGATCGCATACCAGCACCTTGCCACTCGGAAGATCGCATTGTCCCATATCTATAACGACTAACTGTTTGCCCATTATCTCCGACTTATCGAAATATTCGTTAATATCCATCGACGGAACCGTTTTATACTTCATCGTTTCCCACTCCTCCATAAAGTCATCGGCTGTTGTCGCAGTCTCTTTTATGACACAGGCTTCTCCGGCAACAGTCTTTCCCCTACGAAAACGATCAGACACCACCTTTATACAAACCCAAACTACAGATACTACAGTCAAAAAAGCGACGGTATTATAAACACCATTCACTATACTACCAATATTCATACCCTCAAAAATATATTAAAACAATAAATTAATTCTAAATATCATTCTCCAACTCCCCCACTATCCTCTCCAACTGCGGCAACACCGGCCGCACCTGATCCGATACTACGGTATAATCGCACATAGATGCCAGTTTATCCTGTTCCATCTGCGACCGTATTCGTCCGTATGCCTCCTGCTCGGTGATTCCGTCGCGCGACATAACCCTCGTCACGCGTAATCCCTCAGGGGCAACCACCGCTATGCTCTTATCTACAGCCGAACATAGTCCGCTCTCGAATAACAATGCCGTCTCCACAAATACCAACCGTTCGTTCCTATCTGCGGCCCACCTTACGAAATCGGCCACCACGGCCGGATGAACAATGGAGTTGAGCTTCAAAAGCCGCTCGGGCGAACCGAATACCTGACTGGCAATAAAAGGCCTGTTGAGTCGACCATCCGTATAAGCCTCCGCGCCGAACTCTGCAACCATAGCCGCAATCACCGCCTCGTCGGAGTGCATGAGCCTCCGTGCCTCCGTATCGCTATCGTAAACCGGATATCCGAATGCACGCAAAGCCTTGCACACCATGCTTTTACCGCTACCTATACCGCCTGTCACCGCTATCCTAAACCCCATCGTTCTCCTCCTCTCTGAGCACAGTCACATAACGCGGCGATATATCCACCTCGCCCATTCCGTCGATCAGTCCGTCTATCTTAACTATATATTTGTCGTTGCCTATATAGCTGTCATCGCCTTTGATATCTCCGCCTCCGTAATCGACATAGGCAACAGGTTCGTTATTGCGAAGCCTGTCCATCCTCGACACCGCGACATTACACCTTATCGTAACGGACGAGGGAAACACTACGAAATCGCCCTTCGAGCCACGCACCTCCACCTTCTTTATAATGCTGTATTCGGTGAAGCGGTCTATATCGACATTATAGCTCACCTCCGATACCGACATCTCCACACCGTCAGGCTCCCGCAGCTCCACTATACCGACATAATCGTGTCTGTCTACCCCTACCGTCACCGGCATAGTCTCTACATAATCGACAGCCGCCACATCTTTTACAGAACCTTTGACAACCACTGTAGAAGGCTCCAAGACCACCGGCCCCAATTGCATATACTGTCCCTGACGGTCGAAACGTATCCTCGGTTTGATGCCGACTGTCTTCTCCGCATAACGATCGGCCCTTACACGCACTTCGTTATTGAGCACTCCCACCAGCTCCACGCCTTTGATCTGGGAAGATATGGCCCTCTCCAAAGAGCGCAGATCGACATTGTAGTAAGACGAATCGGACATATCCGACGACACCGACAGATCCGACGCCGAAAGCTCCATGGCGGCATAACGCGGAAAAAGGCTCATCAACATCAGCGTGTAACCGTTGCCACGCACCTGACACACCACATCGAAAGTGCCGTTCGAATCGCTCTTATCCACGCCCGACATGCCACGCACCTTGATAGGCACCGTCACATCGCTCATAAAGGTGGTATTCAAATGATTGAGATACCACATCACTGCGGCTATCGCTATGAACAGCAACAACAAAGGGTCCTTGAAAAGAGATATGAACTTTTTCACTGAAAATTCTTTTATTATCCACGGAAATATATCGAACCGACGACAACGACATTACCGATGCGAATATTCCAACGCAAAGGCCTGTATCCATTATCTTGTGTAAAGATATACAAAACCCTCATAACTACAAAACAACGGAATAATTAACAGGTAAATACATAAAAGCAATACGCCGTCCGCATATCACAGTGCAAGCGAACCTAAGAACACTCACCGGAGCAAGAGATGAACACAAGCTCGCTTTAAATCAGAAACAACGAAAACCCGCCAACTTAAACAACCTTTTCCCTGTCCCGAACAACACCCAAACGAAGAGAATCGCAGAAATCGAAATAACCGAAACGCCGTGCTCACCGCAACAAACTGGAACAACATCTAAAAGAGACTCCCCCTAATAAAAAAGGCCGCATCACACGGATACGGCCCTCGAACATCTCTCAATAATAACGGCTATTTGGCGATATTGTCGCTATTATCGCGCATAATCATAGAGCGGTCTATCTTGATCTCAACATCTTTCGCCACCTCCAGATAAACGATGTTACCGTCTACCTTACGTATGGTACCGTATATGCCGCCGGCTGTTATCACCTTGGTACCGCTGGTGAGACTTTCACGGAATTTGTTAAGCTCTTTCTGACGTTTCTGTTGCGGACGTATCATAAGGAAATACATCACCGCGAAGATCAGAACCATCGTTATCACGAACGAGGTCATATCCCCGCCACCGCCTGCATTAGCGCCGCCTGTGGCACCGCCCATAAGAAGTGTTGAAATCATAATTGTTTTCGGTTGTGGCCGTTAAGACATCTGAAATCGCAGCATCTTACAGCCTGTTTATTAATCGGTTATTTTTAAATCGTCTGTTTCTTGACATCGGCCTTCAGCTCTATCTTGTAATCGCCGGCCGAAGTTTTTACGGATATTACAGCTGTCTGACGTCCCTCCTTGCCTTTGGAGTCGTACGACATAGCCACTCTCTTGGCCTCCCCGTCGGCAAAAGGCCTCAGATCGGCATCCAGACCTACACATCCGCACGAACCTTTAACGTCGAGTATCACTATAGGCTTCCCGCATCTGTTTACGAGGCTGAAATCGCTACGCACCATCTCGCCCTCTCTCATACGGCCAAGGTCTATCACGCCGAGCTTGACCGCTATAAGCGTATCGCCCGGCACCACATCGAATGTATGTCCGGCCACCGCAGTCTCCGCGACAGAGGCCTCGCCGGCCGCCGATGCACCGCTCTCGCCCCCTCGCATTCCGCAAGAGGCCAACAAAAAAGCCGTTACTATAATAAGGTATCTATTCATAACTACCACCTCTTGGCATCGGGCGTTCACAAAAAACCGAAATAAGCCCCCTGCCCGAAGCAAACGTAAAAACGCGGATATTATTGTGCTTCAGCCGTAACAATCACCGTTTTTCGACGATACCCCTCTCGCATAAAAGCGATGCTATCTTATCGAGCATGCCGTTGACGTATACGCTGCTTCCTTGCGTACTGTAATACTTTGATATCTCTATATATTCGTCCAATGTCACCTTGAGCGGAATGTCCGGGAAATTCTCCAGCTCCGATATTCCGAGCAAAATTATGACCTTATCCATATATGCGATACGTTCGGCATCCCAATTACGGGTAACCTCCTCTATATACCCCATATAACGGTCGCGATTGTCGAGAGCTCCCGAAAGCAGTCTTTTCACGAAATCGGCATCCGAGGCATCCTTATACATCGGGAAGAAACACAGATCGGGCGAACCAGGCTCTCCGCACATCTGCGGTTTGAAGCTACGTACGCTCTTGATTACGAAAGAGGTAAAATACTCCACCTCGTCCGTCCAATAACCCGACATCTCCTCCAAAGCGTCGTAAAGCATCGCAAAATCGTCGACGTAACGCAAATAGAACTCCGACACGAACTCCCTGTCGGAATCGTAATTATCGTCAGAACGAAGATAAGCCGCGTAATAGTCCGACTCCAGAAGATTGAGAGCCAGCCTGTGCACCACCTCCGCATGATCCTGCCACGATATACCGTTCTTCGACTTAAAATCGTTGAAAGCCTCGCTACGCCTAAGTTGTGCGACCACCCTGTTCTCGGGGAACCTCATCGACGGATTCAAATCGGCATCCGTAGGACGCAACTTATTTTTACGCTGATTAAGAACGACCTCCACCTCTGCCGCCACAGAGACGACAAGATCCAACATCTGAAAATAGAGCTCATAAGACTTATATATGCTGAAATTGAGAGCCCGACGGGCATCCGCCACCGATGAACCGCCCATACCTTGCTGATACAGCGCCTTCATGGCAAGTATGCGCAGTAGTCGTCTTGAAATCATATGCTTGACTTTAAATCCACCGCAAATATAGCGAATAATTCCTTATGACGCAATAACGGCAACCGCCGGTACGCACAGCGTAACGGTCACAAGCGACGGTTACGGTAAGCGACAAAAATTCGCGTTACCTTAATATATAGTAATAATATTACCCTGTCCGGTAAAATACGTTGCAAAGTTCAGTCCGAGCGAAGCGAGGGAGGTCAGACACTTTCCGCTTAGACGGCCCTGAAACGAAGCGGAGTGGCGTCGAACCATTTCCACTTGGCAACCCCGAAGCGAAGCAAAGGGGCATCAAACACATATTCCGCTTTGAAAACCCGAAGCACAGCGGAGGGTAGCGGGCCGGAGCCTCCACCACACGGAGGCCCGCTTACTCGGTTGGGTTATCTATAGTATTTCCCGCCTAATTTATACAAACCACCCTCTCAAACCCCACGCCAGGCGCGGTCCCCCGCAGGCTCCGGCCCTGTGAATCGCTCCACCCCCACGCAATCACTCCACTTCCCGCGTAAAAGACCTTTTCATAAGGAATCCTTATCTACGACCCTCGCTCCGCTCGGGCCGCCATCCGGGCGAAAACACAGCTAATGCGCATACCGTCAAGCCAAAAAGAAAATCACCGTCCCGCCAACCGCAAACGCCGTAAGGCGTACCAGCACAAGTAAAAGCCCGGGCGTAAGCGAGGGTAATCAAACACTTTTCCGCTTGGCGGCCCCGAGCGAAACGAGAGGTATCAAACACGACTTCCGCCGTTAAATCCCGAGGTACGAGGGATGAGCGGGCCGGAGCCTCCCCCAACGGAGGCCCGCTTACACGGTTGGGTTATCTATATATTTCCCGCCTAATTTATACAAACAACCCTCTCAAATCCCACGCTAGGCGCGGTCCCCCGCAGGCTCCGGCCCTGTGAATCGCTCCAGCTCCACGCAAAAATACACCTCACGCAAAAAAGACCTTGTCATAAGGAATCCTTGTATATGGCACTCGCTCCGCTCGTACC
>CAJURV010000017.1 GCA_910588925.1 uncultured Rikenellaceae bacterium | reverse complement strand
AGGTTGACCTTTTTCTGAGTACCGAAACCTACCACAACGACGTCCTCAACCTTGAGGGCATCCTCTTCGAGAGTAACGTTGATATTGGTTTCAGTGCCTACGGGAACGAATTTGGTGACGTAGCCGATGAACGCAACCTCGAGGTTGTCGCCCACTTTGACGCCTTCTATGCGGAATGAACCGTCCGCTGAGGTGATATCACCGCGTGAGGTGTTCTGAACGATAACCGTAGCGCCGATGACGGGCTGGCCCTTCTGATCGACTACCTTACCGGTGATCGTCTTGGTCTGAGCGAGGTCAGACACGGTTGTCAGGGGAGCGGCCTCAACTGCTGACGCTATGCAGGGAGCTGCTGCTCCCGAAAGCAAAGCGGCAAACAAAAAGCCTCTCTTGAGCTGATTGTGTAAACCGTTTTTCATAGATGATTGATTTAATTAAACAAAGTTGTTTTTTACCTGTTCTTTTTCTTTATCGCAAATGGCCCAAACGGCCCTGTTGCCTCTCTATTGCCGATCCGCGCATTTTACACGGATACGACGCCGGAAAACATCCGGCAAAAATCTCTTTATATCAGATAAAGAGACACTTTTCGTGAGATGTCAGGTCGGTAACAATTTCGTTTGCACGGTCTACGGTGTCGTCTTTGAATGAGTCTAGGTATATGTTGGTGGTTTTTTCGTCGCTGTGTCCGAGTCCTTCGCTTATGACCGATACGGGTATGCCGCTGTTTTTGGCTATTGTAGCCCATGAGTGACGGGCGGTGTAGGATGTGAACTTTTTGTCGATGCCTGCCATTTCCGATAGCTGGCCGAGGTTTCTGTTATGGGCGCGTAGGGCTGTTTTGTATTGCGTGTAGATAGGGGTGTCGGAATCGGGGTCGAGTATTGGAAAGAGATATTCTTTCGAGGGCGTGATCCTCTCTATGATGCTTTTCAGGCTCGGTGATATTTTTACGGTCATTTTGCGCCCTGTCTTGCGTCTGCGGTATGTTATGGTGTCGCCCTTTATGTCGCGGGTGCGTAGGAATACGGTGTCGACGAACGGCATTCCGCGGGCGAAGAAGCTGAACAGGAAAAGGTCGCGGGATAGCGAAAGAGGGTAGGAGTGAGACAGATCGAGACCGAGCAACAGCGTCATGCTTTTTTTGTCTATCGCCCGTTTTTCGGTCTTTTCGGTTTTTATGCGGATGTTTCTGAACGGACTGCGTGCCGCATGTATCAGCTCGCGGTCGTCGGCCGTGTTATATGCCGATTTCAATAGTCTCAGGTAGAGGGCTATGCTGTTGGGACTCAACCCCTCTCCTTTCATGAACCACAACAATCTTTTGATGTAATCGGGCGTAAGCTCGTCCATTGTCATGCTGTCCGGACAGCCGAATCGCGACAGAATCGCCGCTAAGGCTCTGTAGGTGTGGGAGCTGGATGTCCGGCCGGCCGAAAGACGCTCTTCCGACATGCCGAGTACGAAACGAACGATAGAGATACGGTTTGTTTTTCTCTTTTTCATAATATGTTTTTTTGTGTTTGAAATGGGTGTTTGTATATACGGTTTCATTAGGCCATATGTTAAGGCGATGAGGGTTATGCCTTTGGAATATTAACGGGAGGTATGGGTTGTAGTTGTTATAATTGGACGTAGACATGGCCGGTGTGTTGCGATGCTTGATATTTTATTGAATAGCCGATCTCGGATCGTTCGCACTTGTCGCCGATTTACGATGTGTAGTGTTTGTTTTGCTGCGATAGCCGAGCCTGCATAAAAATAAAACCCCCGCGAGTTAATCGCGGGGGTTCCGAAAAAACGGTGTTACACAGGTAAATTATTTGGTTGTATAACCGGGG
Source organism: uncultured Rikenellaceae bacterium (assembly GCA_910588925.1). Taxonomy (GTDB): domain Bacteria; phylum Bacteroidota; class Bacteroidia; order Bacteroidales; family Rikenellaceae; genus CASDZP01. Next base: position 28,378 of record CAJURV010000017.1, on the reverse strand, counting down.
TTTTGTTCAAGGTTGACACCATTCTCCTGAGCCTTGATAACCTCGTTCAGAGGTATGGGCCAGTCGAAGTGGGCGGGGTTGATAACCACGTTGAAAGAGCCTGCCATTGCCGGGTCGCGTGGCTTGCCGTTCATCTTGTCGAGTATTCTCCAACGTTTCATGTCGAAGTAACGTTGACCTTCGAGGCAGGTCTCGATACGGATCTCGTTGCGGAGAATGTCCCGGTCGATAGAGGTGAGGACCGCTATGCCACGCGGAGAACGGAGGTCGTTGATGTAACCCATAGCTTCGGCGTTATTGCCAGATTCGAGAGCCGCTTCGGCTTTCATCAGGAGCACCTCGCCCCAACGCATGAGCACTATGTCCTGATCGCTATACCAGTCGTAATCCCATGCCTGATTGTTGGTTCTGGGGGTCACGAGCTTGAATACGTTGAAGTGGGTAGGCGATATCACGGTTTTGGTACGAACGTCGTTCGCATCGGAGGGAATGTATTCGGTGAAGTCCCAATGGTTGCTGTGTGTGATGAACTTTTTAAGACGCATGTCGCGGTTCTCGAAAAGTTTGTTCAAAGCCGCCGTTCTTACGGTCACGCTGGTATCGGCCAGCTGCTTCTCGAGTGCAGGATCGGGCACGTACGGGGTGCCGTCGGCATTGGGAAACGCGTAGACGAGGTCGCGGGTGGGAGCCACTTCGCACCAGTCGCCGTAGTATAGGTCCATTTGGTTACGCATGGTGGGTGCGAGGAACTTAGCCGAGAACATTATCTCGTTGGAGTTCTCCTGAGTGCTTGCATGGAAGTTGGTGAGGGGGTCGGCCTCTACGGAATATATACCGTCGGGAATCTGCTTCAGTTCCGTGAGTATTTCGGCCATTTCGGCGGTATTGGCCACGCCTTTTTCGTCGTATGCGTGGTAGAGTTTTGTTTTGGCACGAAGGGCGATAGCGGCGTATTTGGTCATGTGGCCGGCATCCTGTTTGTATGAGAGTCCGTCGGGAAGCAGCGATATCGCTTCGGTATAATCGTCTACGATAGCTTTATAAACCTCCTCTTTGGTCGATTTCTCTTTGTACATGTTGTCTACGGTTAGCGCCTCTTTTACTATAGGCACCGCACCGTAACATATATAGAGATAGTTGTAATACATCGCACGCATAGCCAAAGCCTCGCCTCTGTGCTTGTTGTACTCCTCGGTTGTGAAAAGGCTTTTACGTTCTTCCAATCTCTCGAGGAAAGTGTTGTTGCGGGCGATACCCATGTAGCAGAAGCTGTATATGTTGCTGACATAACCGCCTGTTGCCGGGGTGAGTGCATCCTGCAGTATGTCCTCTACCTGGTCGGCGTAGTTGCCGCCCACGCCGTTGTCGGAGAGGTCCTCCATCTTCGACCTGATAGAGCCGAAGAAGCCGTACGAATAGGCATAGGTGGTGGAGTTGTACCAGTTGCCATAGCCCTTCATGAAGTTATACAAGCCCGCCAATGCCATATTGAAGTCGGCTTTGGTCTGCCAGAATACGACCTCGGTAAGGGAACTTGTCGGGTTTTTCTGCAGATAGTCCTTGCAAGATGGGGTAAATAGCAGAGAGCACCCTAACGCTAAAAATATTATTTTTTTCATAATCGATTCATTTTGAGTTTAAATGCCTCCGTTAGAACTGTAGGTTTATACCGAATGAGCATATACGGCTGATGGGATAAGCCACCGAATAGCCGTCGTTGTAACGTTCGGGGTCGAGACCTTTGAACTTGGTGGCCGTAGCCAAATTGTCGCCCGAGAAGTAGACGCGGAACTTCTGAACGCCTATCTTCTGGGTTAATGTCTTGGGTATGGTATAGCCCACCGTTAGGTTTTTGAGACGGAAGAAACCCGATTTTTGGAGGTAGAGCGTGCTGGGAACCCAGTTTTTGTTACCGCCCATCTTGTCGTATGCGATACGGGGCCATTTGGCGCCTACAGGGTTCTCCTCTGTCCACATGCCTTTCACATAGTCTTTGGTGGGAGCTGAGCCCTGTGCGAATGGAACGACGCCGAAGCCCATGTAGCCGCATTCGAAATATTTGGCACCGGCAACGCCCTGAAGCATCATAGATACGTCCACGCCTTTCCAGTCGAAGCCGAGGTTGATAGAGTAGTTGAATTTGGGGTAGTAACCGTCCTGTATTACGAGGTCGTTGTCGTCTATCATGCCGTCGCCGTTGACGTCACGGTATATCACGTCTCCTGCACGCACCGCGCTGTTGTAGGGAGCTACGGTGACGCCGTTAATTACACGTTCGGCAACCTGAGTGTCGCTTTCATATATGCCTATGGCCTCGTACATGCAGTACTGACCGTAGGGCAGTCCCTCCTGATAGATGTTGGTGATGCCGTTTCCCTGGCTGTTGTAGCCGTATTCGGTGGAGCCGAACTTGACAAGTTTGTTCTTGTTCTTGGTTATGAAGAAGCTCGCGTTGTAGCCGAAATCTTTCAGTACGCCGTCTCTCACGCGGTCGTTCCAGCCTATCATGAACTCTACGCCGGTGTTGGTCATCTCGCCGTCGTTGATGACGGGGGCGCTCAAGCCGAGCAGGTTCGATACCTGAGCGGCGCGCAGAATGTCGTATGTGCGTTTTTTATACCAGTCGAAAGTGATGTTGAGGCCGCGGAATAGCTGCAGATCGATACCGAAGTCGCCCGAAGCGGTGGTCTCCCACTTGATGTTGGAGTTTACGGCGGCATTCTGTACGGCACCGGTAGTTATGTTAGAGTTGTCGAACGAGTAAGGATAAGAGAGCGCTATAAGGGCGAAATAGGGGTAGTAGTCCGAAGAGCCGCTGGCGCTGATGATATTCTGGTTGCCTAGCAGACCCCACGATCCGCGGAATTTGATGTTGTTGAGCCATGAGAGGTTCAGGTCTTTCATGAACTGCTCCTCGGTGAGACGCCAACCTGCCGAGAACGAGGGGAATATACCCCAACGGTTGTCTTTCGATATACGTGAGGTGCCGTCGTAACGTATGTTGGCCTCCACCAGGTAACGCTCTTTGTAGTTGTAGTTGACACGACCGAATGCCGACATGAGCGCCCATGAGTACGACGAGCCGCTGTTGGTCTGGTTGCCGGTGCCGCCCGCGTTGAGCTCATACAGGGGATAGCTGTAGTCGGTGCGGCCTGCGCTTACCGTGCGATAGCCGTAATCTTCCTGACTGTAACCGGCCATGATAGAGAAGTTATGGGCTTCGTTTCTGCTTGCGTAGTCGTAGCGGAGGAATGTGTAAAGGTTGGAATAGAGCGAGTTGTTATAGCTTACCTGCAATGATCCGGGAACACCTGTGTCGAGGTTTTTCTGAGCCTCGCCGGTGAGGTAGTTGTAAACAGGCACCTTGTTTCTCCATGACTTGGAGTCGTAGCCGCTGTAACGGACTGCCGCTTTGGTGTGCCATGTGAGTCCCTTCACTATCTGGGCTTCGAAGAAAGCCTGTGCGTCGACACGGAAGTTTCTCGCTTTCATGAACGAGTTCTCCACTACTGCCGCTTGGTTCTTGTTGGAGCCGGCATACTCGTATTCGTTGTCGAATGCCCAGCCGGTCCAGAGCCTTTCTCCGGCGTCTCCTACACGGTCTACCAACCACGGTTTGTAGGTGGGAGCCTGTGCGAGGGTGGACAGGAATGCGTCTTGGTTGTTGTTGAACGGCTGCTTGCGGTTACCGTACATCATTGAGATGTTGGCTCCTATTTTGAACCACGATTTTACCTGCGACTGAATGGCGGCGGTGACGTTGTAACGTTTGTAGCCGTAGCCGCGCATCGTGCCCTCCTGATTCAGATACGAGAGGTTGATGTTGTACGAGGTGTTTTCTATGGAGCCGGCGATGCCGATGTTGTGGTTCTGTACCATTGCGGTGCGGAACATGTAGTCGAGCCAGTCGAAACCGGTGTATTTGCCCAACGGGTCGTTCTCGTCGGTGCGATTACGGTATAGGTTGATCTCATCCTCCGTGTACAGATTCATCCTCGAGGAGTTGTAGTTTGTGAGGGCCATGTTCTTCAGCTCCATATATTCTACGGGGTCGGTGACAACGTCGTAGAGCCTCGTGGCCGTATGGAAGCCGATGTTCATGTTGTATGACACGGAGAATTTTTCGCGGGTGCCCGTACCGTTCTTGGTGGTGACCAATATGACACCGTTGGCCGCACGCGAACCGTAGATAGAGGCCGATGCCGCGTCTTTCAGTACCGATACGCTCTCTACCGAGTTGGGGTCTATGTCGCTCAAAGAACCCTCTACGCCGTTTATGAGTACCAAGGGCGTAGAACCGGCACCGAACGAACCGGCACCGCGTATGTTCATGGTAATTGTTTCGTCACCGGGCTTGCTGGATGCCACCGATATGTTGAGGCCCGGAATCTGGCCCTGAAGCATCTGCTGTACGTTGGCGACCGGACGTTTCAACAACTCTTCGCTGTCGACAGCCGCAACGGCGCCGGTGAGGTTGACTTTTTTCTGTGTGCCGAAACCTACTACTACTACGTCTTCTACTTTGAGTGCGTCCTCTTCTAGAGTTACATTGATGTTGGTTTCGGTGCCTACGGGAACGATTTTGGTGACGTAACCGATGAATGCGACTTCGAGGTTGTCGCCTACCTTGACACCCTCTACGCGGAACGAACCGTCCGCTGAGGTGATGTCGCCGCGTGAGGTGTTCTGAACGATTACCGTGGCGCCGATGACAGGTTGCCCTTTTTGGTCGACTACCTTGCCGGTGATCGTTCGGGTCTGAACCAAATCAGACTCGATTATTGCGGGGGTGGTCTCGTTTGTCGCTGAAAGACAAGGATTTACCCCCCCCCCCTACGAGCAGGGCGGCGAACAAAAAGCCTTTACCAAGCTGATTGTGTAAACCGTTTTTCATAATGATTGATTTAATTAAACAAAAAGGTGAAATTTATTCCGGGTTTCACTTTTGCGAATAGTTTTCGGTTGTCGATTGCGATAATCTCCACAGATATACCGATATTGTCGATGACTGTATTCCGTCATCCGTCCTATTGCACGGGAATAGAGGCAATATCGAAATATTAAGTGAAGATAAGCCGATAAAACCGAAACAAAGGTAGTGGTTTTTTTGTTATAGTGATATTTTTTAATGAAATTTTTTATGTAAATATTCGTTTTTATCTGTTTTGTGTGGTAAAGTGTAAGCGTAAGTGCCTTGTGCGGTTACGGATTGGCGTGCGGCCTTGCGGGAGGTGATGGGGCTTGTAGGGCAATTGACTTGCTCGCATGAAGTACGTAGCGGTTTCGTATGCGATTCGGGGCATATGCAAAAACGAATGAGCAGGGTCGAGAGACTTGCGCATGAAAGAATACGGCCTTTTTAGCTGAGGCGGGGCAATCCGGATAAAAAAGAGTTTTTAATGTTCTTTTAAGGTTGTTTTTCAATACGGTGTACCGGTGTCGATCCCCTCCAGCATATACGGTGGGTTACCGTCACGCTCTTGTCGGCGGAGAGCTCCTCGCCCTCGGTTACGGCTTTCAGTAACATGCCAACCGCCGCTTCGGCGAACCGGTCGTGGGGTTGTTCTATGTACGATATGGGGACGCTGCACAGGTCGAAAGCGTCGTTTTTGTCGAAAGATATCACCGCTACGTCTTCGGGAATTGCGTATCCCGCTTTGGTTAGCTCTATGATGCCGTCCACGCACAATATGTCGGCCATGAACAGTAGTGCGTCGGGCTTGTCGGGGCCGCTCATGAGGGAGGCGATCCATCGTTCTATTCCCTCGCGACGGTTATAATAGTCCGCATTGAATACTTCCGGTATAAGACCGTTTTCCGCTATGGCCGCCAAGTAGCCCTCCACGCGGTCGCCGATGTGCTCGAGACCGCTTCTGTAGGTGACGGCTTTGATGTTGCGGTAGCCGCGTTCTATGAGTCCGCATGTGGCGTCGTAAGCGGCTTTTCGATTGTCGAGCGTTACCGTGGCTATGTCCGAGCCGCTGTAGTGGCGGTCGACCATTATTACAGGCATCCCCTCCGAGGCCACGCGCTCTATCTCGTCGCGGCTTCCCTGGTTGGGGGCGGCTATGATGCCGTCTACGCCACGGCTGCGTAACAGCTCTATGACGCCCGACGCTCTGGTGTCGCTTTCGCCTGTAGAGCCCATCATTATGGAGTAGCCGCGTACGGATGCCTCTCTCTCTATTATTCCCGACAGTTTCGCGAAATAGGGGGCTTCGAGGTCGGGAATTATGAAGCCTATGGTGTAGGTGCGACCGCTACGCAACCCTTTGGCTACCATGTTGGGGACATAGCGCATCTCTTCCGCTATGCGGGTTATCCGTTCGGCGATCTCCTCGCCTACGCGGTGTTCGCGACTTTTGCCGTTTAGCACGAACGATACCAACGATATGGATACCCCTGCGCGCTCGGCTATGTCTTTTATGGAGACGCGTTTTGTTCTTACTGTTGCCATGTGCGTCCTTGTTTTTGTTACGGATTACAACAAAGATAGATAAAAAAGTTTTATATTGAAATGTTTTTGCTCTTTTTATTGAGAAAGGTTTCTGAATATCGCTATAATTATCTTTGAATGTGTCGCTTGAGGGTGTCGGCGTCGGAGCGGCTTAATTATTTTCTGTTTTTTCTCCGTTTTGTTTTCATTTTTAACTTTGGGGCTACTTTTTTTGTCATAAAATAGTTGCGGTAATCGGGAAAATCGCTACCTTTGTTCCCGATCGACTATGCCTGTATAGTAAGGCGATGGTAAGAAAACGGTTGTCGATTCGTTTATAGTTTAATGAGTTGTGTTATGATAAAGAGAGTGGTGGGAGTCGTAGGGGCGATGGCATGCGTGCTGTCGGTCGCTTATGTAGCCGCTTTCGCTCCCGTGAGTGATAAAAGCACCGTTCCCATGTATCCTTCGGATATAAAGGTTGCGGACGGAAAGTTGTTCGTATCTGCCAAGGGGCACGATGCGTTGTATGTTTACGATAAGAATGGGGCTGAGCTCGCCGATATAGATCTGGGCAGGCCTCTTTCGGGTGTAGCCGTTAACGGAGGCAAGGCTTATGTCACGGCCGGTTACGGAGGCGACGGGGAGTTGATGCTCGTCGATCTTTCCGACGGAAGCGTGGAGAAAAGCGTCAGGACCGGTTCGGGGGCATGTTCGCCGATTTTGGATGGTAACGGTCGTTATGTTTATGTGCTGAATCGTTTTAGTAACACCGTGTCCAAGCTGGACGCCTCTACCTTGGAGCGTGTGGGCGAGGTGGCCGTTCTTCGCGAGCCTTGCGCAGCGGTCATGTCTGCGGACGGGAAGTATTTGTTCGTTAATAATTTCCTGCCGTTCCAGCGTGCCGACGTCGATTATGTCGCGGCGGACGTGTCGGTTGTAGACGTGGCTTCCATGACGAAGGTCAAAGATATAAAGCTCGATAACGGCAGTAACGCCTTGCGCGACATTTGCATCACCCCGGACGGCAAGTACGTGCTGGTGAGCCATAATCTCGGCCGTTTTCAGGTGCCCACCTCGCAGTTGCAGCAGGGGTGGATGAATACCTCCGCCGTGAGTGTGATAGATGCCGTAAAGCTCGATTTTCTCGGCTCTGTGGTGGTCGACGAGCCGGAGCATGGCGCAGCCGGAGTGTGGGGTCTGGCTTGCGACGGCGATAAACTGATAGTGGCTCAGTCGGGCACGCACGATGTGTCGGTGATAGACTATAAGAAATTCATAGATAAGTTCGAGAAGACCGCCGACAGGTCGCGTTTGTCGTACGATCTGCAATTCTTGTACGGAATACGCGACAGGGTGAAGGTGGAGGGCAACGGTCCGCGCCGTATAGCTCTGTCGGAGGGGAGTGTTTTCGTTCCCACCTATTTTTCCGATACCCTTAACGTCATAGACTTGAAGGACGGCAATGCAGTGGCCGCCGCCGCATGGAATCCGTCGCGTATGGAGACGGCTGCACAGCGCGGCGAACGTTATTTCAACGACGCCGAATATTGCTTTCAGAACTGGCAGTCGTGCAACGGCTGTCATCCCGGAGACGGTCGCACCGACGGCATGAACTGGGACCTTATGAACGACGGTATAGGCAATCCCAAGAACTGCAAGAGCATGTTGTATTCGCACGTCACTCCTCCGAGCATGATCTCGGGCATACGGGAGACGGCGGAGCTGGCGGTACGTAAAGGGTTCCTTTTCATCCAGTTCTATAACGTGCCGGAAGATCATGCCGCGTGTGTCGATGCCTATCTCAAGTCGCTGGAGGCCGTGCCGAGTCCTTGCCTGGTTAACGGCGAGCTTTCGCAGACGGCCAAGCAGGGGCGTATCGTGTTCGAACGGCTCAGGTGCGACGAATGCCACTCCGGCCCCTATTTCACCGACCTTAAAATGCACCGCATAGGCGACGACATAGAGTTCGACGCGGGATGGGACACCCCCACGCTTCGCGAGGTGTGGCGCACCGGTCCCTATCTGTTCGACGGCAGGGCCGCCACATTGGAGGAGGTCTTCACCGTCCATAAACACGGCATTGATGGCAAGGTGAGCAAGAAAGATATGGCCGCTTTGGTAGAGTATGTCAAATCGTTGTAACCGGTTCGTCGAGAGATTTATGAATGTGAGACCTAAGTACGGATATAGCGTTGTATCGGCGCAAGGCTCGTCTTTCGCGGAGGCTTGCGATAAGGTCGTCTCGACTGTCGCCGGGCTCGCCGGTACCCTTGTCAGGGTCGTATTTTTCGGCGATCCTGCGGACAGGGCGGAGTATGTGCGCCACCTCGGGATCATAGAGAAGACGTTAGAGAAGCGTTTCGGCGACAGTCGCCCCGTCTTCAGTTACGTTCCCCAGCCTCCTATGGGCGGTTCGGTAGCAGCGGAGTGTCACATACTCGACGACGATAGCGCTACGGTGCTATATAAAAGCGTCGCGTCGGAGCGTTATATGGTAGTGGAGTGCGGTTCGTTCCGCGAGGTTATAGCGGGTGGTCTGAGGGGCGATATCCATGCGCCGCTCAAAGAACAGTGCGAGAAGTTGTTCTCCTCGGCCTCTGCCATATTGTCGGCGGAGGGTATGGTCACGGACGACATCGTGCGTCAGTGGAACTATATAGAGGATATCACCGGCTTTGTCGGCGAATATCAGAACTATCAGGTGTTCAACGACGCGCGCACCTGTTTCTACGAGAGCGGAGAGTGGCCTTGCGGTTATCCCGCCGCCACCGGCATAGGCGCGGGTCCGTGCGGAGTGGTGGTCGACTTCAACGCCGTGCGTGGCGGCGACGTGCAGACGCTCCCTCTGGATAACGGTTTGCAGGTGCCTGCCCACGACTATTCGCAGAATGTGTTGCTCGGCGCCGAAGACGGTTATTTCCGCACCCGTACCACCCCTAAGTTCGAACGCGGCAAGGCGGTGTTGTCCCGAGGAAGCCTGATGAGCTATATTTCGGGTACGGCCTCCATTCGCGGAGAGAAGAGCGTCGGGGCGGGCGACGTCATAGCCCAGACGGTCACTACGATGGAGAATATCGACTATCTGGTGTCGCCGGAGAATCTGGCCCGTTACGGTGCGACCGTGAGCGTGGGCGCGCCGCATTACGATCTGCTTCGCGTCTATGTCAAACGCCGGGAGGATATGCCCGCCGTGAGAGACTATATGTGCGAGAGGTATCCGATGACGAGCCTCCTGTTTCTCAATACCGACGTATGCCGTAGCGAACTGTTGGTGGAGATAGAGGGGGTTGCCTCGTATGAGAATGAAAAACATAACTAAATAAAACTTAATAAGATGAAATCACTGAAAATTTTCGCGGCGGTTCTTATGGCGGCTTCCGTCACCGCGTGCGACGGCAATGCCGACAAGACGTCAGTTAACGAAGAAACAACAATTACAACTATGAAAGCACCGTTTACCAAGAAGTACACCAACGCCGACTATTACACGGACGGCAAGTTCAATCAGGATGTGGCTATGAAAGCCATCATGGAGTTGCTCGAATACCACAACACTCCCATGACCCCGTTCCTCAAAGAGAACATATGGGTTACCGACTTCGGTTTGGGTGATTTCGAGAACTGCGGTATGGGCGGTATCTTCTGGATCAACGACGCCGAACACGGCTATTTCTCTCACGATATCTACCTGCTTCCCGGTCAGATGATCCCCGAACACAAGCACGTGGCTACCGAATATCCCGCCAAGCATGAGTCATGGAAGATGAGCGAAGGTTGGGCATACAACTTCAGCGAAGTGGGCGAACCCACGGCCGACGCACCTGCCGTTCCCGAAAGCCAGAAGGCTACGACCATATCTAAGAACTGCACCCGTCAGAACCGCGGCGAGATTCTCCGTCTCAAAGAGGAGGGCACTTTCCACTTCCTCTATGCCGGTGACGAAGGCGCTATCGTTCACGAGTATGCCAACTACCACGACAACGCAGGCTTGCGCTTCACCAACCCCAATGCCAAAATGTAATCGAGACCATGAGAAAACTCAATCATATAGGCGTTCCCACGAACGTATCGCAGCCTGGCGAGTTCTACAACGAGGGGTTGAAGGTCTATCTCACCGACTTCACCAAGAGCCCCAACCGTTTGGAGTTTCTGCGCCTCGGCGATGAGACGTCGCCTCTTGCGGAGCTTATTCAGACTCACACCCACCTCGCATACGAGGTAGACGACATCGACGCCGAAATGAAAGGCAAAAAGGTGTTGATGGAGAAGACGGTATGCTCTCCCGAGCTCACCATCGCCTTCATCGAGGAGGAGGGTATAGCTCTCGAGCTGATGCAATACACCACCAAATAATTGATTCTCTGTCCTCTTTCGTCTGTGCCAAAATAGGTTACGGCGAAAGGGGGCGGAGAGTTTCGTTCAAAATAAGAAAGGGCTGTTTCGCCGGCTCCGAAAGGGCGGCGGATACATGTCCGTAAAAAGCAAACGATTATGTCAATGCACAAATTCATCAACGACCCCGATAACATTACCAAAGAGCTCCTCGAGGGCTACACTATGGCCTATAAGGATTTCGTGAAGCTCGGCGGAGAGAACATAGTGGTACGCGCCACTCCCAAGTCGCAGGATAAGGTGGCTATCGTCACTCTCGGCGGTTCGGGTCATGAGCCCGCTTTGAGCGGTTTCGTGGGCGAGGGTATGCTCGACTGCTCCGTAGTGGGCGACGTATTCGCCGCTCCGGGCGCACAGCGTCTTTTCCAAGCGCTTCAGATGTTCAAACGCGATGCCGGCATATTGCTCGTTGTTCTCAACCACTCGGGCGACGTCATGAGCGCCAACATGGCTTCACAGTTGGCTGAACGTTCAGGTATAAAGGTGGTTAAGTTGCTCACTTGCGACGATATAAGCGCAGGCATAGACACTCCTGACGAAGATCGTCGCGGTCTGGCCGGTTGCGTGCCTCTCTTCAAGATCATAGGCGCCGCCGCAGAGGAAGGACGTTCTATAGAGGAGATATACGAGATAGGTAAAAAGTTCGTAGACGGCACCGCCACATTGGCAGTAGCCATGAAGAGCTGCACCCACCCGCAGAACGGCGCCACCATCGCCAACCTGCCCGACGGCATAATGGAGATAGGTATGGGCCAGCACGGCGAAGGCGGTCAAGGCGGCCAGCAGCCTTTGGTCAGCGCCGACGCTACAGCCGAGATAATGATCGGTCAGCTCATGAAGAAGGTTAAACCTGCGGCCGGCGACAAGGTGTTGCTCATCGTCAACGGCGTGGGCGCCACCACTCACATGGAGCTGTCTATCGTCTACCGCAAGGCGGCTATGGTGCTCGAGGCGGCTGGCGTCAATGTGGTTTCGGGTCGCATAGCCGAGATACTCACCGTGCAGGAGCAGGCCGGTTTCCAGATGATCCTGGCCAAGCTCGACGACGAACAGGAGTGCCTTCTCAAGAACGCACCCGCCAATGCACCCTATTGGACTACGCTCGGTAAGTGCTGCAAATAGTTTGAATCGAAGGGGAGGGTGCGGCCAGTGGAGCGGTGCCCGCCCCGTTACATAATTGAAGAAATGGAAAAACTCACAGTAGCTGATTTCAAAAAGATGCTCGATACGGCGATGAAAAACATCTCCGCACGCGAGGAGGAGTTCTCTAAGCTCGACGCGGTTACGGGCGACGGCGACCATGGCACTGCCATCGTTACGGCTCTTACCGCCGTATGCGAGGGGGCTCAGAACGGTACCGAGTTCAAACAGATGCTTAATGACATGGGCTTCAACGTGATGATGAAGACCAGCGGTTCTACCAGCACTTTGCTCGGCGGCTTCTTCCTCGGCATGAGCGATAACGCTGCGGGTGAAGAGCTCGACGCATCAGGTGTAAAGGCCATGTTCAAGGGCGGCGTAGAGGGTGTGAAGAAGAACACCAAGGCAATGCCCGGCGACAAGACAATGATGGACTCGCTCGTTCCGGCGGTTGATGCCATCTGCTCTTGCGGCTCCGACGACATAAAGGAGATCATGAACGCCGGTGCCAAGGCGGCCCTCGCAGGCGCCGAAGCCACCGTCAACATGAAAGCCAATTTCGGACGCGCGCGTAACTACGGCGAAAAGTCGATAGGTTATGCCGATAGCGGCGCCACCTCGTGGGCCTGCATGTTCGAGTCGTTCGCACAGGCGCTCTAACGGGTGCGCTCCATAGTGGGGCATAGCTCTCGTAAGGCGGTTTCGTAACCGTAATAACGGTAAGATACGGACGCCTTCGGTAATAAATTGTTGAATAATTGAAAGATCTCTCCCGAGAGCCTGTAGGTCGGTTAGCGAAGATCGTCTCGGGCCGGGAAATATCTGATTAAAAAAGGAGAAATAAAAAAATGGCTGATTTGGACGGCATCCTTGAAAACAAGGACAAAGATTACGGTATCGGTATCCCCGTTGCCAACCAACACTTCATACTTAAAGGCTCTGACAACCTCGACTGGGGTATGAAAGACCGCCTGGCCCGCATCTTCAACGTTAAGAGCGGCCGCACCGTGATGCTCGCTTTCGACCACGGTTATATCATGGGTCCCACCTCCGGATTGGAGCGTCTCGACCTCGGTATCGTGCCCCTTATAGAGTACGCCGACTCTTTGATGTGTACCCGCGGCTCGTTGCGTAGCGTGGTGCCTCCCACATCGGGCAAGGCTATCTGCCTCCGCTCGTCTGCCGGTAGCTCGCTTCTTACCGACCTTAACAACGAGTGCATCATCGACCCGGTGGACGCCGTTCGCGTGAACGCTTCGGCTATGGCCGTGATGGTTGCCATAGGCAATCAGAATTTCGAGGCCAAGACAGTGGAGAACCTCGCACGCGCGGTAGATAACGGCTACAAATACGGCGTTCCCGTGATGGGTGTCACTGCCGTAGGCCGCGAGATGGCCCGCGATGCCCGTTACTTCTCTACCGCGGCACGTATATGCGCGGAGAACGGCGCCAACATAGTCAAGACCTACTACTGCGACGGTTTCGCCAAAGTGGTCAACTCGTGCCCCGTGCCCATCGTGATAGCCGGTGGCAAGAAGCTCCCCGAAAAAGAGGCTCTCGAGCTCTGCTACAATGCCATAAGCGAGGGTGCTGCCGGTGTCGACATGGGTCGTAACGTATTCCAGAGCGAGGCTCCCGCAGCCATGATACAGGCAGTGCGCGGCGTGGTTCACGACAACCTCACTCCCGATCAGGCATACGAAATGTTCCGCGATCTGGCTAAGAAATAGTCTCTTTCGGAAAAGGGCATAGCCCTCTTACGAAAACATACCGACGGGCGGGGCGTAAAACTCCGTCGGAGCGTGCGTCGCCCGTCTTTTTTAACATACTCACAGCTAAAGTATATGAAGATTGTCAGAACAACATTGATGGTTTCGCTTGCGCTTTTGTCGTCGGTGAATCTTTTTGCCAAAGGCGAGCAATATTTGGTGGCAGGCTCGGGTTGGGACAAGGTGGCGATCATAGACCGCGACACCAAAGCCCCCGTGTGGATGACCGTTCTGCCCGAAGGCGGCGAGTGTAACAGCGTCGTCTACTCCAAGGCCCGCGGCACCGTCGCTTACTCTTACAGCCGCGGAGCCCGCAGCGTGGATATGACCAATATGTTGCTGTGGGATTACAAGGTGGAGGCTCCGCGCGAGGTGCAGTCCATCGTGGAGCACAAGGGTAAATATGTGCTCGGAGTGTGCGGTAACCCCGCTGCCATAGTGGTGCTCGACCGTTTCGGCGGCGAGAAGAAAGTCATAGAGTTCGATGCCGGCGAGAAGAACCCCCACGGACAGTTCCGTCAGATAAGGGTGTCGCCCGAGGGCAACTATCTGGTGCCTCTGCTTAGCGGCAAAGTGCTTGTCATAAACCCCGACGGCGAGGTGATAAAGACCCATGAGGTGGGCGGTGCTCTCTTTTCGCTCACTCAGTTGCCCGACGGTAACTGGTTGCTTCCTCAGGGCGACGCTCACAGCTACGTGGAGTACGACCCGAGAAGCGAACAGATCGTGGAGAGGGTGACTTCGGACGATATAGAGAATGTAAAGTTGGGTTTCGTGGCCCAGCTTATACGCTACAGGGACGGCCGCACCCTCATCTGCAACTGGCTCCGTCACGGCGGCGACAAACGTCAGCCCATGCTTATGGAGGTGGATGCCGACGGTAAGGTGCTATGGAGCGTCGGACGCAGCGACAAGGGCATAGGCGACATATCGGCCGTGGTGCCTTTGGGCGGTAAGTTCGCGCAATAGGTGAAAGTCTGTCGCAGGATTTTCATAACCCGATCGTTCACGCTTGCGAATGTGGAAAATACTGCTTTCGCATACACTATAGAATAAATAACAAAACGATAAAAACGATGAAAAAGACGATTTTCTCATGTATGCTTCTCGCATCTATGGCCGTCTGCCCGGGGCTCTTCGCACAGAGCTGGGGCGATGCCGTTGTCGATGCCAAGAGGCATGTGGCCTCTTATCTGGCTGCGGCTCACATGCCCGTCAGCGAGGTGGTGCGCCGTGGAGAACGCCCCAAGAGCGTCACTGTGGATGTCGCCGGCCTCGACAAGATAGCGATGCTCATAAGCGTCACCGACAGGGGCACCGGTAACGATCAGCTGGTACTCTCCGGCGGCAAGCTGACGGCCACAGACGGTACCGTCACTCCGCTCGAGAACGTTCAGAGGGACTATTACGAGCTTCCTCAGGCTCCGAGCTACAATCAGAACTACTATCGCCGCCCCATACGCGTGGCGGGCGATGTTATCGGGAACGGCATAGTGATGCGCCCCAACGGCGAGTTCGTCCTCAAGCTCGATAAAAAATACAAGACCCTTACCGTGGATCTCTCTTTGGACGACTTCTCGTCGAGAGAGGGTGCCGTGCGTGTCGATTTCCAGAACGTGGCTTCGCACGATGTGCTGGCGTCGTTCTCCAAGATGTCGCCCGCTGAGGTCAACGACTTCGTAAAGCTCGGCGGTGTCTTTACCCCCGCATGGATCAACGAGCTTAACGGCGCGCAGATAGAGAAACGCGCGGCCGAACGTCTTGTAAAGAGGCTCGACAATCCTGCCGCATTCAAGGCGCGTCTTGCCGCACTGGACCCTTCTAAACCCGAGTCTGCGAAGGAGTACATACAGATATTCAACGACGCCAAGAAGGTGTTGTTCATGCAGAGCAAGTTCAAATGGGTCAATAAGGCGAGCATAACCGATGCCTTCAACGATATGAAGACCATCAAAGGGTTCGATGCCGCCAAGGTGGAGCCTAAGGTCAGGGAGCTTCTTTCGTTGCTCGACGGCGGCATAGACATATACGCAGGGTCGGATGCCGAGTTGGCCAAGGCGCAAAAGGCGCTCGACCTCCAGCGCGAGATCATGTTGGCCAACCCTTATCTCAAGTCGGGTAATATTATCGTGGGTCGCTATAAGTTGGGCGATAAAGCGCGCACCGCTATGGCTCCCGAGCTGGGTACGCAGGCCAACAACTGGTCCAATCAGATGTCGGCCTCTCGCATGGGCTTCGACGCATCCATTGCCGAGCTCACCGACGTGGCCGGCGACATGGGGCTCCGTACCATCTACCAGCCCGAGGGCGGAAGTCCTGCCACCGACCTGCACCTGCACTGGGACGCCGACCGTCTGTTGTTCACCAAGATCAATGACCGCGGTCTGTGGGGCGTATTCGAGGTAGGTGTGGACGGTAACGGCATACGTGAGGCTGTGACCGTGGACGATGACGACCTCGAGTTCTTCGACGGCGCGTATCTGCCCAACGGTAAGATAATGGCCGTATCCAATATAGGCTATCAGGGCGTTCCCTGCGTCGACGGCGAAGATCCCGTTGGCAACATGGTGCTCTACAATCCCGCCGATCACGACCTGCGTCGTATCACTTTCGACCAGGACGCCAATTGGCACCCCACCGTCATGAGCAACGGTAAGGTGATGTATGTGCGTTGGGAATACACCGACCTGGCACACTACTTCTCGCGTTTCGTCATGCACATGAACCCCGACGGCACCGAGACCAAGGCGCTCTACGGTAGCGGCGGATTCTTCCCCAACAGTACTTTCGACATACAGCAGATACCCGGCTCACCTTCGGCGTTCATATCGGTAATATCAGGACACCACGGGGTGGCTCGTTCGGGTCGTCTCATGATCTTCGATCCTGCCAAGGGCCGCAAGGAGCTACAGGGTCTCGTTCAGGAGATACCTTTCCGCAACCGCGAGGTGGTGGCCGAGATAAAGGACTCTCTGGTGCAGTACACATGGCCCCATTTCCTCAAGCCCTATCCTATCAGCGACAAATACTTCCTCGTCTCTGCCAAGTTGCAGGAGGAGTCGCTTTGGGGCATATATCTGGTGGACGTGTTCGATAACGTTACGTTGATAGCCGAGTTCGAGGGCGAGGGTCTTAACAGTCCCATCCTCCGCGAGAAAAAGGTGACGCCTCCGGTTATTCCCGACCGTGTCGACCTTACCAAGAAAGATGCTACCGTATTTATACAGGATATATACGAGGGCGAGGGATTGCCCGGCGTACCTCGTGGAGAGGTCAAGAAGTTGCGCGTATTCGCATACGAGTATGCCTATATCGACTCTCCGTCCAACCATGTGGCTCAGGGTATACAGAGCGGTTGGGACATCAAGCGTCTTTTGGGCGAGGTGCCCGTACAGGAAGACGGCTCCGTTACATTCAAGATACCGGCCAACACCCCCATTTCGCTTCAGCCTCTCGACTCCGAGGGTCGTGCCATACAGTGGATGCGCAGCTGGGTGACCGGCATGCCCGGCGAGACGGTCTCTTGTGTGGGTTGCCACGAGGATCAGAACAAGATGCCCGTGCCTAAGCCTACTATTGCGCAGAAGATGAAGCCGTTGGAGATAGAGGCTCCCGAGGGCGGTACCCGTCCGTTCACTTTCGAGCTGGAGATACAACCCATACTCGACCGCGCATGTATCGCGTGTCACAACAGCGAAAGTTCTATCGACTATACCAGCGGGCGTTACGATGATAACCTCGGCTTCTCCAAGAGTTATCTCAACTTCCATCCCTATTTCCGTCGTCAGGGTCCCGAGGCCGATATATACGTGATGAAACCGTATGAATATCACGCCTCTACATCGCCCATGATACAGATGCTCAAAAAAGGTCACCACGGCGTAGAGCTCACCGACGCGGAGTGGCGCACGCTCTACACATGGGTAGACTTCAACTGCCCATATTACAGCACGTTCAACGATGTGAGCGACCTTAAGGGCCGCGATCAGGTCAAACGTCGTATGGAGTTGTCGAAGAAGTACAACGACATGGTGGTCGACTGGCAGAAGGAGCTCGACGATTATGCGGCATATCTCAAGGCCAAAGGTGAAATCACTCCCGTGAAGCCCTCGGATAAGACCGTAAGCACCAAGGAGGTCAAGGTCAAAGGATGGCCTTTCACCGCCCAGCAGGCCGTAGAGATGCAGGAGGCACTCGGCGACACTCGTAAGGAGATAGAGATAGCTCCGGGCGTTAAGGTGGTGTTGCGACGCATACCTGCAGGCTCGTTCGTGATGGGCAACAATCGCTACGGTAAGGATGCTCCCGAGGTCAAGGCCAAGATAGCCAAGCCTTTCTGGATGGGTGAGATAGAGATAACCAACGAACAGTTCCGCGCCCTCGTGCCCGACCACGACAGCCGCTATGTGGCCCAGTTGTGGAAAGACCATGTGGGTCCCGGTTATCCCGCCAATCTGCCCGATCAGGCTGTGACACGCGTAAGCTACGACGATGCGGCCGAGTTCTGTCGTCTCCTCTCCGAGAAGACGGGTCTCGATGTCACCCTCCCCACCGAAGAGCAGTGGGAGTGGGCGGCACGTGCAGGCTCTTCCGACGCTTACTGGTACGGCAATCTCAACACCGACTTCGGCAAATATGCCAACCTCGCCGACGTTCAGATGGAGAAATTGGTGGTTTCGGGCGTAGACCCCAAACCCATGCCTAAGACCAGCTTCTGGTTCAAGTACTACAACTTCTTGCCCAAAGTGGAGACCGTCGACGACGGCAACATGATACTCGCCGATAAAGGCGGCATGTATCAGGCCAACCCTTGGGGTTTGTACGACATGATCGGTAACGTAGAGGAGTGGACCCGTTCCGATTACAAACCTTACGGCGCTAAGAAAGTAGTTGAAGGCGCGCCCGTAATGAAAGTGGTGCGCGGCGGTTCTTGGTGGGATCGTCCCAAGGACGCCACCTCTTACACCCGCCGTAGCTTCCTGCCTTGGCAGAAACTTCACGACGGCGGATTCCGTATCGTTATAGAGGATTAACCCGTATAAAAAAGAGGGGGCGATTAATTTTAATCGCCCCCTCTTTTTTATACGGGTTAATCCTCTATAACGATACGGGGTTGAAATGGACGGTTTCATGGGTAGCCTCCCGGCAGGCCCTTCGGGGACTTACTTTTGTCACTCGACAAAAGAATACGTTTTCGGTAAGCCGAGCGCAACGAAACGAAGTTTCGATTGCCGAGGCGAGAAAACGACTGCCGCAGGCGAAGCAAAAACGAGGGGGCACAGCCCCTTTTAGTTTGCATTATATGTAGTGACACCGAGGGCGTTTAGATGAGCACTTGGTGTACATTATGCGGTATGAGTTAAAGATGGTGACGCGTAGAGAGTGTGTGTTTGAAGTGTTTCACGTGAGGTATGTTGAGGACGAATATTAGAGAATGTAAAATGTCTTAAGTTGGCGAGACGGGAAGATGCTATAAGACGCACTAACGGTATGCGCATTAGCTGAAGCCACTCATGCGGCACGAGGTGCCGCTCCCAAGATAATGACAAGAATTAACCCGACAGAGGTTGGAACAGCCCCCGGCGAGCAGATAACATCACTTCACACCCAAATAAATGCGCATTAACCGCAAGTCGCAGGCATGCTAGCCCTCGCACACAACTAAAGGTCGCAGGGCGCCGAGACTTTTTAGACCTCAAAAATCGTCGATCGCGGGCGTGAGCCATCCTCACGTACACCGAGTACGCTCCGGTGGCTCACGAACGGGATCGGCGATTTTTGTGGCTAAAAAGCGACGGAAGCAGCCCCACGTTAACCGAACCTCGCGCGCCAACTGCACAACGAGAGCGTTCAGAGATCGCGTACTTCCCAAACTCCACTAAAACTTCCTACATGTACGCCCCAAACCTATAAAATCCCTAACGCGTCCCCGAAGGGGATGCACCCGCACGAGCAATACAAAACATCCCCAACAAAAACAAACGAGATTAAAGCGGAAACGCTATAAACTTCCAACTATACTAAACACAACAGCAAAAGACAAAGCACAGAAAGCCGCCTAATAACGACTAACCAAAACGCCGTAAGGCGGTACACACATAGGTATAACCAGAGCGTAGCGAGTTGTAAAATAATGAACGAGCAGACACAAACACGTCGTAAGACGTCTCACACAGGCGAAAGCTTGAGCGCAGCGAGGGCATCAAACACACTTCCGCCGTTAAATCCCGAGGCACGAGGGATGAGCGGGCCGAAGCCTCCCCCAACGGAGGCCCGCGTAAGTTGCAGCAATCATAGGCCTATTCCGCTTAAATCACCGCTGGGAATCGACAGAGCGTCACGCTTAAGCGGTCCCCCGCAGGCTCCGTCCCTTAAGTGAATCGCTCCAACCCCATGCAAACACTCCACCCCACGCAAAAGAAGACCTTTTCATAAGGAATCCCTGTCTATGGCTCTCGCTCCGCTCGTGCCGCCATCCGGGCAAAAGCATAGCTAATGCGCATACCGTCAATACAAAATAAACCCGAACAGTCCCACCAAATATTCGTTCCGAACGACTCGCATACACTTAAACACAATCTCGCTTCCCCGGGCAAGCGAAGTGATACCCGTGTGGGCTGTGCCTTGTAATGGAGTAACCTCTCCCCACGAAGCCCGACTTTTTTATATAATCTCCTCCTTTTTGCCGACCGTAAGGCGTGTTATCCAGCAGAACGTATAAAGGAGAGTGTACTATTTCACGATAACAACTAAAAAAGAGCCCGACACTTCCAGATAAAAATAGTTTCTTAACTTTGTAATTATGTTTTTTAGCGATTGCGGTCGCCTTTATATAGTATGGTTCGGATGAAAAAGATATTATCGTTCCTCTCTTCATATCGTCTTATGGCGGTTCTGATAGCTCTTTATATCGTGGCTATGGCGTGGGCCACATTTTTCGAGGCTGGTCACGGCACGTCGGGCGCTATGGCCTATTTCTATCACAGCTGGTGGTTCATCGCCCTGCAGGGGATAATGATAGTCAATTTCATCGCCGTAAGCTTCGGAAAGAGGCTATATGAGCGTAAGATGTGGGGCGTGGTGGTGTTGCACTGGGCTTTGGCGGTGGTGCTGGTCGGCGCTATGGTTACGCATATCTATTCGCAGGAGGGCATTATGCACATCCGCGAGGGCGAGAGTTCGTCGGCTCTTCATATAATCGAGGATGGCAGAGTAGTGTCGGAAGAGGAGCTACCTTTCTCCATAAGGCTGAACGACTTCACCGTGGAACGTTATCCGGGGTCGATGAGTCCGTCCTATTTCGAGAGCGATGTCGATATCACATATAAGGGGGAGAGCCGTCGTGCGAAGATATTCATGAACAATATCGCCTATATCGGTCCCTATCGCGTCTACCAGTCGTCATACGATCAGGACGAGGCGGGCACTGTGCTCACGGTCAACCGTGACATGGCAGGTACCGTCATAAGTTATATCGGTTACGTGTTGCTGATGGTGGGCATGATAATGAGCTTTTTCGATAAAAACGGACGTTTCCGTTATCTGATCGGTCGTCTTTCCGATATTAAGAGGGGCGCCGTTCTTATGCTGGTCCTGCTCCTGCCCGGTGTGCTGTGCGCGCAAGTTCCTGCACGTTCCCGTGTAGATGCCGGCGTGGTGGAACGTAACGCCGTGGCCCGCGAGGCGGCGGACTCTTTTGCCGCATTGCTGGTGCAGGACCCGGGCGGACGAGTGGAGCCGATCGGTACATACGCCGACAAGATAATGCGCAAATTGCACCGCTCCGAAGGTTACGGCGCACTGAGCTCTCCGCAGGTGTTGTTAGGCATGGTCTACGACCCTTATAAGTGGGCCAATGTCCCTGTCATAGAGCTTGCGAGCGGTCCGCTTGCCACCGAAGTGGGATCGTCCGACGGTTATGTCTCTTTCAACGATATGTTCGACGAAGCGGGCGACTACAAAATCTCCGAGAGAGTGCACGAGGCCTACGCCAAGGATGCGAGCGCACGTACCAAGCTCGATAAGGAGTTCATGAAGCTCGACGAACAGGTCAACATACTCAACGCCTTGCTCTCGGGCCGCATGTTGCCCATGTTTCCCGAACCCGACAGCCCTACGGACAAATGGATATCCGCGGGCGACGATCTGTCGGCTTTCCACGGTCCCGATTCGTTGTTCGTAACGATGATATTCCCCTATCTGTTTACCGAACATGAAAATTATTTAGAGACCGGCGATCTGTCCGGAGTGCTAAAAGTCATCGGCATGATGGATACCTATCAGCGGGCTAAGGCGTCACCGGAACATCTCATTGCCCGCGATAAGGTTCGTGCCGAGCTATATTACAACCGGCATAACATATTCAAAATTTCGGCCGTAGGTTATCTTGCTGCGGGCGGGGTATTGCTGGCTGTATTGTTGTGGTCGTTGCTCGGCGGCGGTTTCGGGTGGGAGCGTCGCTTTATTACGGCGGCGGCTGTGGTCATAGCCCTGTTCTTCCTTTACGCCGCTTTCGGCATGGGGCTCAGGTGGTACATTTCCGGGCGTGCTCCATGGACCAATACCTACGAGTCGATGGTGTACGCCGGTTGGTGTGCCGTGCTGGCCGGTCTTATATTCACGCGTCGTTCTCCGGTGGCTCTCTCGGTGGCCACCATCATGGGCGGAGCCGTTATCATGATCTCGCAACTCAACTTCCTCGACCCGGAGATAACGCCGCTTGTGCCTGTGCTCAAATCATACTGGTTGATGTTGCATGTGGCGGTGGTGACGGCTAGCTACGGTTTTTTCGGTGTGGGGGCGTTGCTCGGGCTGGTGTCGCTCGCGGTAACGGTGTCTACGCGTAAGAGGAGTGTGCTCGCAAAGGTGGAGGAGTTGGCCGTCATAAACGAGATAGCTTTGATAATAGGGCTGGTGCTACTCACGGCCGGGGTATTCCTCGGAGCCGTGTGGGCCAACGAATCGTGGGGACGTTATTGGGGATGGGACCCCAAGGAGACATGGGCGCTAATAACCATGATGACATACGCTTTCGTGCTCCATGCCCGCCTGATACCGGCATTGCGCGGTACGCTCGCATTCTCTGTCATGTCCATATTCGCCCTATATACTGTGCTTATGACCTTCTTCGGCGTCAACTACTATCTCACAGGGATGCATTCCTACGGTAGCGGCCATTCCATCGACCTTATGGTCGTGGCGATACCTACTGCGGCAGTGGTAGCTCTGACGGTGGCGGCGGTGATAAAAGGAAGACGGAGCGATATTTCAGATATGTAATATGCGGTAGGATAAAATCGCGTTCGATGCGGTGAATAGCCTTGGTCGTATAGGCACGAATCGCGATGTCTGCCGAAACAAAAAAGCTCCCCATAGAAAGGGAGCTTTTTGCGGTATGGACGAGACTCGAACTCGCGACCTCCTGCGTGACAGGCAGGCATTCTAACCAGCTGAACTACCACACCGTTCGTTTTTGCAGTGCAAATATAATACATCTTTCTCTATTTCACAAAATGTATGCGACTATTTTTTATGCCGTTGTCGGGTGAAATACGAAATAAAAAATATAAGGCGTTCAATGCCAATGATTAGGCGGCTTTGTCGTGGGGCTTGGTATATGATATTTCTTATACGGGTCTCATTGTGCCGGAGTGTTCGTGCAGGTGTTTAGCATGAAATTTATAATATCGGCATCTCGTCGCAAGGTCAAGGTACGTCCTGTTTCTGTCTTTAAGTCCGCACAGGCGTAAGGCGTTATTCGTTTAGTCCTGTCGGTAAGAGCCGTCGGTTTGTATGCGACATGAATCTTTCAGGTTGTTATTTGGCGGTTTCTTTCGAAAAAGGCTTGTTTTTTGCAGGTAATTCCCTTATATTTATAGTTCTTAAGAGCTTGGCGTTTCTTTCGGTATAAGTGTAAGAGCGTGTCGCAATGGGCACGCTTGCCGAATGGGGCGCGGGGTTGCATTAAAACACTACATGTTATGAAAGAGATGCAAGACAGAGAGGTGGCTATTTTTGCCGGAGGTTGTTTCTGGGGAGTGGAGCATGTGATGAGAAAAATGGCCGATATAGAGTCGATAGAGGCGGGTTATATCGGTGGCCATGCGGATATAGTGGCTCCTACCTACGAGCAGGTGTGCATGGGTAACACTGGTTATGTTGAGGCGGTCAGGATAGTCTTCGACCCCCGCAAGGAGAGTTATGAACATCTGTGCAAGCTCTTTTTCGAGATACACGATCCCACTCAGCGCGACGGCCAGGGGCCCGACATAGGCGAACAATACCGCTCAGTGATATTTTACACCTCGCCCGATCAGCTCGGCACGGCTCGCAAGGTGATTGGCGAGCTCGCAGACAAGGGTTACGACGTGGTTACCCAGCTACGTGAGGCCACGCCTTTCTATCGTGCGGAGGAGTATCACCAGAACTACTATACCAAGAAGGGCACTTCACCCTATTGTCACTCTTATACCAAACGGTTCTGACAGTGTATGTCGTCTGATTGATCCGGTTATATACGATGGATGCTATGTGCTATCGGTCCTCGTGCACGTCGCTATCCGCCGTATGGAGCGTTAGTGTCTGCCGGAGAAATATTTTTGCTATGTTATACGTTAATTAATACCGATAAGTAAAAATACGATATGAAAATATTATCTGTTCTGGTTACATCCCTCGCAGTCTGTATTATGTCGTCACCGGCGGCTGTCGCCTCTGCTGTAGACGGCGGTTCTTTCGCTTCAGATGCCTCTTCGCGCAGAGGGCTGTCTGTAGAGTCTGTGACAACGGCTCCGGCCAAATCGCTTTATAGTCTGCAACAGGAGTTTGTCGACATGCGTCTGGGCATGTTCATACACTTTAATATTCCTACATACGTGGGCGACGACTGGCCCGATCCCGATACCCCGGCCTTGTTGTTCAATCCCACCCGGCTCGACTGCGACCAGTGGGCCGAGGCGGCCGCATCGGCACACGCCTCTTTCGGTTGTCTTACGGCCAAGCACCATTCGGGCTTCTGTATATGGGATACCGCCACCACCGATTACAGCGTGGCCTCCTCGCCCTTCGACGGCGACGTAGTGGCTATGTATGCCGATGCTTTCCGTGCCCGTGGCTTGAAAGTGGCGCTCTATTACTCCATCCTCGATACTCACCACGATATCCGTCCCGGTTTCGTCACCCCTGAGAGCGTGGATATGATAAAGGCCCAGCTTACCGAGCTTCTAACCTCTTACGGTCCCATCGCGGCCCTGTTTATAGACGGGTGGGACACTCCGTGGTCGCGCATATCCTACGACGAGGTGCCTTTCGAGGATATCTACCGCCTTGTCAAGTCGTTGCAGCCCGAATGCCTCGTTATGGAGCTTAACGCCGGCAAATATCCGCATGACGGTCTCTATTATACTGATATAAAGTCTTACGAGCAAAACGCCGGTCAGCATGTTTCCACCGCCACCAACGTTCTGCCCGCCGTGTCGAGCCTCCCTGTAAACAAAAGTTGGTTCTGGAAGCCCGATTTCCCTACATCCCCCGTCAAGAGTGCCGAATCGTTGGTGCGTGACAATCTTCTGCCGCTCAACGAGGCCTATTGCGTTCTGCTTCTCAATGTCGCACCCAATCGCGACGGTCTCATCGACGATAACGCCATCGAGGTGTTCCGCGAGATAGGTCGTCTGTGGGATGGGCCGGCCGGTACACTCGTCCTTAAGGAGACAGAAGCCCCCATTATATCCGAAAATATAGCTATCGGAAAAAGGTGCAATACCTCTTGGGCCTACGATATACACATAGCCGACTTCCTCACCGACGACGATTTCACCACCCGTTGGCAGTCGCATTCGAGCGTTGCCGAGCCGTGGGCGGAGGTGGTATTCGATCGGGCCCGACCTGTCAATGCCATATCCATAGCCGACAGTAGGGGTAGCTTTACCGATTATCGCGTTGAATGTTTCGCGGACGGCAGATGGAGGCCCGTATTGAATGCCTCGGGCGACGGCCGCAAGGTTAAGATACGTCGTTTCGACAGGATATGGGCCGAAAAGGTGCGTGTCTACGTTACCCCTGCCGACAAACCGGTCACCGTCGACGAGATCGGCATATACGACGAACGCGGGGACACGGGCTCGTTTTGAGTCGTTGGTCGTTTTGAATATATGCGCATTAGCTGAAATTGTTCGCTTTTTACAGATAAACCTAATTGTTCATTGAAAAATACGGTGCCGCAAAACCAATTTCACTTTTGCGATACCTCCCACGGCATCACAGGGCCGGAGCCTGCGGGGGACCGCGTCTCGCATGACATCCAAGAGAGAGGTTTTATATAAGGTAGGCGGTAAATACCGTAACAACCCAGCCGTGTAAGCGGGCCTCCGTCGGGGGAGGCTCCGGCCCGCTCGTCCCCTCCGCTTCGCTTCGGGGCCGCCAAGCGGAAAGTGTTTGATGGCTCTCGCTTCGCTCGTGCCTCGTGATTTAACGGTGGAAGTGGTTGTTGATGCCATCGCTTGGCTCGTACATTGAAAAGCGGAATTTGTAGTAGACAATCCTCACTTGGTTCGGGCCCGATTGCGCTTTATGTCGTTATGGCGAAACGATGATTTTCTTTTTAGACTGAAGATATGCGCATTAGCTGAAATTGTTCGCTTTTTACATATAAACCGAATTGTTCATTGAAAAATACAACGCCGCAAAATGAACTCCACTTTTGCGATACCTCCCACGGCATCACAAGGACCGAAGCCTGCGGAGGACTGCGCCTCGCGTGACATTCAAGAGAGATGTTTTTATATAATGTAGGCGGTAAATACCGTAACAACCAGCCGTGTAGGCGGGCCTCCGTCGGGGGAGGCTCCGGCCCGCATGCCCCTCATTCTTCGGGGCGGGAAAGCGGAAAGTGTTCGATGGTCACGAGCGAAGCGAGTGCCTCGTGATTTAACGGCGGAAGTTGTGTTCGATGGCCCTCGTTTCGCTCTGGCCGGAACGGCGAGATTGGACCTGATGTTATTCATGCCTAGGACAATTAAGATGAATTTTGTCTGATACTCTTCGCTTTGCTGGAACTGGATATGTTCAGATTCTGTTCACATAATATCTGTGCTTTGACAATGCTGAAAATGACAAATACATATATAAAAAGCCGCCACATCTGAATCAGACATGACGGCTTCGGGTAATTAATAGAGAGTTTTATAATTTCCGATAGCTATTATATAATTTTTTAAATAAGTGCCGACAGACCCGGGTACTGCTAAACACCCGATGAATGTAAATCAGTTATTTAAGGAATGTTTTGAGGAGGAAATCAAAAACTTTCAGAATAACCGTATTAAAAATGGACCTGTGCGGCACTGTATCGGTCGGCTCTGTTTTCATTGCCTTACCAGTGAGTGCCAAGCCGCTTCGCAGGCACTCGGGTAAGAATCAAAGAAACCAAAGAATCAAAGAATTATATTATTGGCGGACACAGCGCACGCTATAGCCGAACCTCCTGTAGGCGTAGTTTGTACCCACACTGCTGCTATTGAAGAACATACGGTACGCGTTGTTAGAGTCGTACTGTGTAGACGACCAATAGAATCCGTTCGTACCGGCAACCTCCAGCGCACCGGACGAGTAGTACCGGTCACCGACAGCGGGAAACTCCAATTTGTTAGCACTGTTCGTTTTGTCGGTAAAGATTCTGTATCCATAGTCACTTGATGACCATCCTCCTCCGTTGGTAACGTTACATGCACTGATAAGAGCGTCCCACTGTGCCTTGGTCGGAACTACGAACCCGCTGGGGCATGGATTAGTACTTGATCCCCAAGAAGTGCCGCTGGGAGTAGAAGTATTCCAACCCGATACGCCACTCGTACTAGCCCATGCCTTATTACGGTTCCACTGGTAGAACTTGCCGTGCGAAGCGGAACGAGTGCCGGAGAGAGACGAGGGAAGAGAGGCTACGACAGTACCGGGATCGCCCACATTGTAAGACGCCCATTGCACGCCGCCGATGGTGACGGTGGCGGGTCCGCCTGCCTCCTGGGTAACGTTGAAGGTCTGCGACCGGCTACTCTTGTATGTGACGTAGACGGTGGCGGTACGCGAAGTATTACCGCTGTTTTCAGTTACCTTGGCCGTTACCACATTACCGCTTACCGAAACCGTACACCATGTCTGCGATGAAGTGGCGGTCATGCCCGAAGAGATGGTACCCGCATTCGATGAGGTGACGGTGACCGTTTTGCCTGCGGTTTCGTTGTGCTTGAACGACAGACTCGTGGGGTTGAACGTATACGCCACCTTATTCTGAGCTATCGAGCAGGTAGCCAGATTGCCTGTGACGCCTACCAGCGTTATTGTCGCGCTCAAATTGGAGTCGGTCTGCAGGAAGCTCGATTTCATATTCACCGAGAACGTACCGGCAGTGCTGGGGTCGGCAATGGTGAGAGTTGAGCTGCTCGAGGTGACGTAACCGCTGCTCTTGAGGTCCCATGTAGAGGCCGTGAACGAACCGCTCACCGCACTCGAACCGCCTATCACAGTTGCCGTACTTACCGATATGCTCGGCTTCTTGGCCTGTTTCACCGAGAATGTCTGTACCAGGTCGCCGTCTACGGTTATGGTGAATGTCGACGTAGGCTCGGTGGTGGTCGTAGAG
>CAJURV010000016.1 GCA_910588925.1 uncultured Rikenellaceae bacterium | reverse complement strand
ATCCCTAACGCGTCCCCGAAGGGGATGCACCCGTACGAGCAATACAAAAACGTCCCCAACAAAAACAAACGGTACTAAAGCGGAAACGATATGAACTTCCAACTACACTAAACACAACTGCGAAAGACAAGGCACAGAAAGCCCCCTAACAACGACCGACCAAAACGCCGCAAGGCGTATTCCCAACAGCAAAATTCCGAGCGAAGCGAGTGGCATAAAATCGAACAAACAAACACAAACACGCCGTAAAGCGTACACACATAGACAGAAACCCCGAGCGAAGCGAGGGCAATCAAACACAATTCCGCCATTAAATCCCGAGGAACGAGGGATGAGCGGGCCGGAGCCTCCCCCAACGGAGCCCGCTTACACGGTTGGTTGTTCCAGTATTTCCCGCCTACTTTATATAAAACCACTTTATCGAATGCCCCGCCCGGCGCGGTCCCCCGCAGGCTCCGGCCCTTGTGACTCCGGGCAAGGTATCGCTAAAATCTCTCTAACTATCTGAAATTAATTCCATCCGAGCAAAAAAGTTCATCTAATGCGCATACCATCAAAATAGAAGAAACTCATCGTTCCACAAACTGCCTAACGTATAATAAGATATTCACAAGGAAAAGAAACCGTCAAACTATCCCGAACCGAACGAAGCGAGAAGCAATCGAGCACAAACTCCGCCATTAAGCCCTGAGGGCAACGAATTAGCAAACCACACCTCGCGCCTCCAACGGAAGCCCGCTTACATGGTTGTTTTTTATCGGATCTATCGCTTGTCGCATACTCTGTTACCCTTTCTACCGCGTAACGCATACCAAAAAAAAGGCGAGGAATAACTCCCCGCCCCATATAGTGATGTGACTGTCTCTTACTTGTTGAGAGCCGCAACCTGTGCTTTGGCAGTAGCTGCATTAGGACCTGCGGTCACTTGCTGATAGTACTTAACGGCTTTGGCATTGTCGCCTTTGGTCTGAGCGGCTACGGCCACGAGGAAGCAAGCGTTAGACTTGGCCTCGGGAGTAGTCTGGGCAGCAATGGCAGCATCGCCGTAAGATATGACGGTGTCGAAGTCCTTGGCGTTGTTAGCCGACTGAAGGAGCAACATATTGGCCTGCTCGCTCGCGGGATCTACCTCTATGGCTTTCATAATAAGAGTTCTGGCCGAAGCATAATCGTCCGATGCTTTAACCGCAGACGAGAGGAGGTCGGTAACGTAGGCGTCTTTCGCACTTGCAGCGGCAGCTTCGTATTTGCTGTGGGTCTTGCCCAACTCTATGACAGCAGTGTACAGCTCGCCGGCCTTATCGAAATCGCCGCTCTTACCGTAGCACTGTGCAGCGAGGAGCATGGCCTCTGTATCCTTGTTGTTGACGGCTATGGCCTGTTCGTAAGATTTTGCAGCCGATACGAAATCTTCGGCTTTGAGTGCCGTAGAGGCTTTCGCCTTATACACTTTAGAGAGCACCGATTCTATGGCACGCACACCGGCAGGGTCGGCCATCTCGGAAAGATCGCGGGCTTTGGTGAGCTTTTCAGCCGCATCGTCGAACCGGCCTGCGCTGGCATCCTGTACACCGAGATTACGGTAACATTTAGCAAGGTAAGACTGTGCCTCCGTCATGGTGGCGAGACAGTCGTCGGAGCTGCTCTGCGACATCTCCACCGTCTTTTCGAGCGCGGTTATGGCTCCGTTATAGTCTTTGTTGTTATAGAGGGTGGCCGCCTCGTTGAATTTGGCGTTCACCTCGTCGGCGGTCTGTGCCATCGCTCCGGCAGAGAAGAGAAGAACCGACGCGATTGTTAAAATTGTCTTTTTCATCTTGTTTTGTTTGTGGTTATATAATATAATTTTTAATTATTCCGCTATACGGCAATCAATGATGCGCGCCCCTTTCTCGTTAACCGATATTGATACTGTCGACAGAAGCACCGACGGATCGTCATAAGGTATCAGGGCGTCTATTTTCTCCGGCCACTCCACCAGACACAACCGGCCGCTGTAGAAATACTCCTCGTAGCCGAGATCGTAAGCTTCCTCGAGACACTCTATGCGATAGAAATCGAAATGGAAGACGGGCTCGCCGTTTGCAGTGCTGTACTCGTTGACCAATGCGAATGTAGGACTGGTAACTGTATCTTCCACCCCCAACGCCTCGCATACGGCTTTTATAAGGGTGGTCTTACCAGCGCCCATAGAACCGTAAAACAACACTATACGCGCTTTCGCATCGTCGCTTCCCGACGTCAATGCCGACGCCAGATCCCCGGCGACCTCCGCAAGGTCGTCCAAGTCGGAAACGATGTACCTCTCTTCCATTACGAATGCTTGTAATTTAACGTAAAGGCAAAGTTATATATTTTGCCTTAAAAAACAACCTTTGCACACAGGAAATATCCCACATGAAGCATGCAGGCTATTTTCATCTGAATTTCACAGTAATAGCTAAAAGAAACGAGGGTGCAATAGCATCGTTTTTTTCCGCGTGAATCCATTTCGCTATCATTTATCGGGAAGCCATACGTAATTTTACGAGACGGTATGGCGAAATATAAGTCTATCACAAATGACAAGGCAGACCGGAATGCCGGTAACGAACATAATATGAATTAAAGATACCGTGAAACTCTTTCCGCTCTCACGTCACGAGACACAAGAAATGCGCGGGCCGCACCTTGCAATGAGATGCCCCCATAGAAGATCCGCTTACACGGTCGGTTATTCATATCAAAGGAATCTCTTGAATCTCTCAAATCCCATGCAAAGCGTAGTTCCCCGCAAGAAAACACACTTTTAAAAACCCTGAAAACCGATATATAAAACAGATTATAAACGGATATGCAACCCTGACTCCAGCAGACCTGCCATCTGATCACGCATATCTTTGGCAGCCTGTCCGGCCGCATCGGCGAAACGTTCGCTCGAGTCGGCATATATTATGGCGCGGGAAGAGTTGACCAGCAGGCCGCACCTGTCGTTCATGCCGTAACGCGCCACCTCGCTAAGACTGCCGCCCTGCGCTCCTACGCCGGGAACGAGCAGGAAGTGGTCGGGAACGATCTTGCGTATGGACGACAACATCTCCGCCTTAGTGGCTCCCACTACATACATTATGTTGTCTACAGTGCCCCACTGTCGCGATTTACGCAAAACCACCTCGTAGAGTTTGTCGCCCGAGGCGGTCTGTTCGGTCTCGAAATCGGAGGCCGAAGCATTGGAGGTCAGTGCGAGGATGGTGGCCCAGCGTCCGGGATATTGCAGGAACGGCGCCACGGTATCCAAACCCATATAGGGGGATAGTGTTACGGAGTCGACGTCTACGGTTTCGAAAAATGTACGGGCGTACATCTGCGAGGTGTTGCCTATGTCGCCGCGTTTGGCATCGGCTATTATGAACATTTCGGGATATTCGGCACGGAGATACGCCACAGTCTTCTCGAAAGCCCGCCAGCCGTCTAACCCCGCCGCCTCGTAAAAGGCCAAATTGGGCTTATATGCCACGGTAAACGGAGCCGTAGCGTCTATTATAGCGCGGTTGAACTCGAAGATGGCGTCGTCGCTGTCCTTGAGATGGGCGGGAAGTTTACGCATATCGGTGTCGAGACCGACACATAAGAAACTCTTTTTTGCAACGATCTGTTCGAATAACTCCTGAGATGTCATGATATGTCCGTTTTATTGTTTTCTGAAATTATACCCGAAGCGCCCGACTCGAACCCGAATCTTCCGTCTCGGCTCCGATGCCGCGAAGACAGTAAGATACCCCGGCCTCCGCAACCTCTACTCCTCTGCGGCAGCCTTGAGACGTTCGGCGTTTTCGGCGAACTGCAATTTGTCGATGATCTCCTGTATGTCGCCGTCCATTATGGCCGCGAGATTATAGAGCGTCAGATTGATACGATGGTCGGTGACGCGTCCTTGCGGATAGTTGTAGGTGCGTATCTTGGCCGAACGGTCGCCGGTGGAGACCATGGTTTTACGTTTAGACGATATTTCATCCAGATATTTCTGATACTCCAGATTATAAATACGCGTACGCAACTCCTCGAGAGCCTTGTCGAAGTTCTTGAGCTGCGATTTCTGATCCTGACATTGCACCACTATGCCCGTAGGAATGTGGGTAAGACGTATGGCCGAATAGGTGGTGTTGACCGACTGGCCGCCCGGACCAGACGCACAGAACGTATCTTTGCGTATATCTTCCATCTTGAGGTCTATATCGAACTCTTCGGCCTCGGGCAATACGGCTACGGATGCAGCCGAGGTGTGCACGCGTCCCTGTGTCTCGGTCTGGGGCACGCGCTGTACGCGATGAACGCCCGACTCGTATTTGAGCGTGCCGTAGACATTCTCGCCGCTCACTTTGAGCACTATCTCCTTATAGCCGCCGGCAGTGCCCTCGCTGACGGAAGTGGTCTCGAAACGCCATCCCCTCTTTTCGAAATAACGGGTGTACATTCGCAACAGGTCGCCGGCGAATATGGCCGCTTCGTCGCCGCCGGCACCGCCGCGTATCTCCAGTATGGCATTCTTGGAATCCTGCGGGTCGGCCGGTATGAGCATCAGCTTGATATCCTCCTCGAGCCTCTCTATCTGCGGCTCCAGCTCCTCTATCTCGCCCTTGGCCATCTCGCGCATCTCCTCGTCCTTCTCGTTGGCTACGATCTCTTTGGCCAACTCGAGGTTGCTTACTGCAAGACGGTAACGCTCGCTCGCCTCAACCACGGGCCCCAGCTCCTTATACTCTTTATTGAGCTGTACGTAACGCTTCATGTCGGACATCACCTCCGGATCTGTAATCTGCGCCGCTATAGTTTCGTATTTGGTCTTTATTCCCTCTAACTTCGAGAGTATGGTATTATCTGACATATCATCTGTTTTTTAAAACGGAAACATCCCGTTTCACAGCTACAAAATTAGCTTTTTTCCGCCCAATTTCCAAGCGGGGCACAGCTCCCTTTTAAGAACGGATCATATCCTCGGCATGTGTCTGAAAAGAGTTCTCAAAGAGCGACACCTCTTTTCTACGAACCGCGACCGACGCTGCGGCATCTATGTGCGGCTGGCACAGCGTATTCGATGCATAACAAAATAATTTACCCTTAAGCCCAAGCGTATTCACCGTAAAGTGATTGTAAAGTGAAAATAATTATTATATTTGCATTTAAATAAAGCTCCCTGTCCGACACAACACCTACACGACATGTCCGTATCACACAACGACAGCGGCGCCGTATCGTTACCCTCGTATCGGAAAAATTCAGTCCCATTAAGTGTCGACATCTCCACCGTAAGTTGCCGTAATTATATTTTTACATATATAATATCCGGCGAAGCGACGCTCACCATGCCCATGGAACAACTACGCTTCTCCGCTGGCGAGATGCTGTTTCTAGAACGCGGCGATTATTGCATAGAACGCCACTCGCACGGCCGAGGGGTCTATCGCGACATCACCGTCGAGTTCGGAGAGAGCGAGCTGGTAAACGCCCTCTCGGTAATAGGGCGTAACGGATCGCTGGAGAGAGCCGCTCACCGGTGTCCGCGATGCGACCGCCACACGGCCCTCACCACCAGCGGGGCCCGCTTGTCGTTATATTTCGACATGCTCGCACTCTACATGGACGGACGTTTCGATTTCGACAACTACACGTTCAGACTACTCAAGCTATCCGAACTGTTCTGCATATTGATGTCGCTCGAAGACCATGTGTGCATAGGCGGCAGACTATTACGCGGGGTGTCGGACGGAAGCAGTATAATAGACAAGACCGTAAAGGAGAACATATTGAGCAACAGCTCCATAAAAGACATGGCACGTAACTGCGGCATGGGCGTATCGGCGTTCAAATCGGAATTCCTATGCCGCTACGGCACCTCTCCACATCGCTGGATAGTAGAACAAAGGCTGTCGCATGCCCGCTTCCTGTTGCTCTCTACAACCGACAGTATAGCCCAGATATCGGTACAGTGCCGTTTCAGCAATCCGTCACACTTTATCAAACAATTCAAGAGGTATTACGGCGTAACACCCAAGGCATTCAGAATAAGTCTGTCGAGATAGACAGACGACTCCGGCTGTAAGTTTCCTAAGGAATTTTCAGCCGGAGTTTTGTTTTTCAGTTTGCCGCTGAGGGCTGGGCTTTTATACGGAAGCGCATTGGCGCATCGGTGAGGAGGACGCATTCTTTCAACGGTGCCATAATATGGCATGTGATTATAAGTAAGGTTGGGGCGGCTATTATTTCAGACCGAAAAAGAAAGTTTTAGGATACGGTCGGCGAGACGGTAAGTTGACACAAAACATCTTGATGGTATGCGCATTATTGCGGGGCGAGAGACCCGCTCCGCAAGAGTAATACGTACTTAGCCGAACCTGTTCCCGCGGCACGGGGTGCCGCTCCCAAGACAACGACAAGTAATTAACCCGACAGAGGTTGGGAAAACCGCTGGCGAAACGAGAAAAACATCGGAGTGTAACGATATGCGCATTAACCGCAAGGCGCAAGCATGCTCGCCCTCGTACACAACCGAGGGCCGCAGGGCGCCGAACTTTTTCGGTAAGCCGAGTGCAATGAGACGAAGTTTCGATTGCCGAGGCGAGAGAAAGTGCGCGAAGAGAAGGTTTTTAGACCTCAAAAATCGTCGATCGCGGGCGTGCGCCACCGGAGCTAATGTGCTCATCGGAAGTTATTGAACTTAGCTGAAAATGGAGGAAACAGAAGAGGCTGTGCCTCCGGCGATTTTTGTGGCTGAAAAGCGACGGAAGCAGCCCCTCATTAACCGAAACCCGCGCGCCAACTGCACAACGAGAGCGTTCAGAGATCGCGTACTTCCTAAACTTCACGAAAACTTCCTCCACGTACGCCTCTAACCTATAAAATCCCTGACGCGTCCCCGAAGGGGATGCACCCCACGCGAGCGACACAAAAACGTCCCCAACAAAAACAAACGGGACTAAAGCGGAAATACAATAAACCTCCAACTACACTAAACACAACCGCAAAATACAAGGCACAGAAAGTCACTCAACAAAAACTAATAAAGAACACCGCAAGGCGTATTCACCACGCAAAGCCCGAGCGAAGCGAGGGCAATCAAACACAATTCCGCCGTTAAATCCCGAGGTACGAGGGATGAGCGGGCCGCACCTCGCGGTGGGCAGAAATTTCCCCCATCGGAGGCCCGCGTAAGTTACAGCAATCATAGAACCTTTCCGCTTAAATCACCCCCGGGAATCTAAAGAACGTCACGCTCAAGCGGTCCCCCGCAGGCTCCGGCCCTGTGATGCCGATAAAGATAATGCTAAAAGAAACTTCCCGACGCGCCATAACTATCATAAGAGATTGTATTCATTCCATTCGGACAAAAAGTTAGCTAATACGCACACTGTCAAACCAAAATCATCACCTCGCAAACCACCTGACATAAACACCGCAGGCGACACCGGTAAGCCCGATACGAATGAGACAGAAATACCCTACACAATGAAAAAGGGGGCTGCTACACGCCCCCATCACCTATTTCTTAGCTTTACCTGTCGCCTTGGCCGACGATAACTCTTTATGGAGAACATCGCTGAACGCCTCTACGGTAACCTCATCGCCATAAGCACCAGACGCTACAGCTATGGTATTGACTCCGGGCTGTAATGTCACATCCCATACGGCACGTCCCCGTACCGGCTTGAGACTTCCGACAGATTTCCCGTTAACCGTAAGCTCGACACTGTCGAGATTGGTATAAACCTTTACTTTACGGTTAAATCCGGTCGTCTTGTCGTTGCGTTTTTCTGCTATGTGAACGAACGGCTCGTCACTCCACAGAGCCTTGTAAACGTAATAGGCATCTTTGGGGACATGGCGGTCGAACGTCACCAACCCCATGTCGCATATATCCTTCCCGTCGGTAGTGTATCGCGGACGACCGTAGTCGAACATGGAGTTTATGAATGTACCCCAGAAATAGGGCGTTTCATCGATCATGTCGGCATAACGCTCGTGAAACCAAGCCTGATAGCTCTCCGGATGATACTCGGAAGATGCCCTTACGGCAGTCGATGTAGACCCCTGCACAGTTATGTCGCCGCCGGCACCGTATTCGCCTACGCCCGGCATAAGATCGCGCCACCCCTTCTTGAACTGGTCGGCCCATTTGAGATAGTCGTCTACATCGCCGCTCTCCCATCCGAAATATTGTGCCCATGAGACCAGATCCGTTATAGTGTTAATGGAGCCGTCCTCTATAGACGAACATACCGTCAGACGGTCGGGAAGCTGCTCTTTGGCGTAGTCGTTGAGTTCACGCAGAAATCCTTGAGGATTATCGCCCACCGAACGTATATTGCTGAATATACCCAACATGACAACGGACGGATGACGCTCGAGCTGCGAGATCATCTCCTCGAGCTGTCGGGTAGCGTTATCTTTGAAAGCATAAGAGTCGATAAACCCTTTGCCGCCGCGTCCCTCTCCGGCATTCAGCGGCAGATCGCTCCACACCACTATACCGTTGGCATCGCACAGGTCATAGAAATATTCGTCGTGCGTACCGTCGGTCAGACGCACGGCATTGGCACCCATCCCGAGGATCATACTAACATCCTCTTCAATGTCACGACGGCTTAACGCAGCCCCTTTACCGCTACGGTCCTGATGCAATATGACACCCCGCAACTCGTATGGGCGACCGTTGAGCATAAACCCGCCGTCACGATCCGCGCCTACGGTACGCAACCCCAAAGGCAGACGAACACTGTCGAACGCACCGCCATTGTTGTTCATAGTCACTACCGCTTCGTAAAGGAACGGATTTTCAATGCCGTTCCACATAACCGGATTCTCAACGGTGAAAGGCATCGTCAGCTCCGCCATACCGTCGTCGCCAATGCGCACCGTAGCGGAGGAGGTATGTATCGGAGCGGAGTCAGACGGAGCGAAAAGATCCAATGTAACGTTAAGATCGGCGCCGGGAGTACCGTCAAACATAATACGGGCGTCGACCATAGCCTCCGAATCGTTTATGTCGCGAACCGCCAATCTCACGCCGTCGGTGCCGTCATCAAGCACGCTTATGTGATCGGCGTCGGTGACTATAAGCTGGCAACCGCGATAGAGGCCGCCGTAGAAGCTCCTGTCGGAAGAGAGAGGTATGACATCCGTCTGAGACGCATTGTCGACCATTATAAGAATGGAGTTGGAGACGCCGAAGTTGATATACGGCGTTATATCTATAGTAAACGGTGAGAAACCGCCGCGATGTTCACCGGCATAGCGTCCGTTCACCAGTAGCACGGCCGTGTTGGAAGCGGCGCCCACCCGCAGATATATCCGTTTGTTGTGGGCCCACTCCTGAGGAACGGTTATCTCTTTAAGATAACTGCCTATACCGAAATACGAGATTCCTCCGCCTCCGTTCCACGAATGGGGCAACGTCACATCGGACATCTTTCTGTCGAATCCGGCACCGTATGAAAAACGCCAGCCTCCGTTAAGATCTATGACTTCACGCGCCGATGCCGACAAAATCGAAAACGACGCCAACAACGTCAGAATTATATGATTTATCGATCTCATATTATGTTTAATTTTTTGTAAAAGTAGTCAATTATATCGACAGACGACGGATTTACAGTAAAATTTTTCCTGTTCGCCTGTCGTAAGCCGCTACTAACCAAAGCTATGCCAAAAACACCGCGACTACGCCTTTTCATTCGGAACATACGAACGGAAGCAATGTGCGGACGCTGACGCCAAAAGTATTAACACTAATAGAACTGACAAAAATATTACGACATCGTGCGGATTTCTTCTGTTTTTTTCTATCTTTGTATCGTTACGGTTTTCGTACAGGCTCGTCTGTCCTGTAGGAACGAATAGAGGGAACCGCGTGAGAATCGCGGACAGTACCCGCTGCTGTAATCCGCATAACCGGACTTCGATTTACGCCACTGTCGGATACCCGATGGGAAGGAGCGAAGCGAGGGTGGTAAGTCAGAATACCTGCCGTAATGTTTTAAATGCTTTCGGGAATAGGGGCGTACTTCTTTTTTATTTTCCAAACCCCATCTCCCAGGTGCACGGTGACCGAGACTTCTGGTGCGTATGCCACGAACATCGCACCCGGGTCAGACAAGACTTAAGATTCTGCCTTTTTACCTTTTACCCGTTCTTGTCGCCTCGGCACCTGCACCTTTTTTATTTCGCATATTTTGTAGAACCGATCTTAAAACGGGCAGTGTCGCTCGGCTCATCGCGTTCAGACTGTTTATAAAACACAAAAACGGCACCGGAAAAACCGATGCCGTTTTCAGTTGAGCTACAAGGACTCGAACCTTGAACAACAGGACCAGAATCTGTCATGTTACCATTACACCATAGCTCAATGACATGCGCCGAACCGTCCCGTTCGACACTGCATAGTTAGCGACTTTTTTTCAATCTGCCAAATTTCCGAATTTGTTTTTTTATTTCCCAAGATAAGACGGCTGCTTCCATGCGAGCATAAATATCATTATAATCAATATGTTACACAAAATATTTCTATAAAAGCAGCCAAAATAAAGAATCATTGAAAAATTGCAAAAAGGAGCTCTGTTTTTAATGGTTGGCGAGACGAAAAAACGCCATGACGCGTCCTGAATATATGCGTCAAGATATCTTTCCCGTCTCACCTGAAGTCAACATGAGTAATCTTATTCAAGCCGCAAAATGACAGTTATTGATGTCCGACAAAAACCCTCAAGTACACATAATTTATATAGATCACATTCAAAAAAGAGGCTTGTATCTATTTCCATACACATCGCCAACGCAGGAACCTGCGGGGGAGGAGGCCGCGCCTCGCGTCAGGCAAAAAAGAGGATGAAAATTAAACTTTCCATCCTCTTTTTATAGGGGCGAATACAGGTACGGATAGCACCTGTATTTGTCATTTTATTTAAGCGTTTACCAACGCAACGAAATCTTTAGTCGAGATTTTTTTGTTGGTTATCTTTACCTTGGAGTCGAGATATTCGACAGCTTTGGCTTCGGTTACGCGTTCGTATAGTTTGCGTACCTCTTCCTTGTTGCCCATTATGTGGCCTACGTAGTTGTCGAGCATCGAATCTTCGGGGTTAGCCATACCGTAATATGCGAACTGCATGGCAGCTAAGTTGCGCGCTTCCGCCTTGAGATCGTCTTCGCCGATGGTGACACCCGCCTCTTTGAGGTAGTGACGCTGAAGAATATCCCATGACATCATCTCCTTGAAAGTGCCGAACTCCTTCTCTATGTCTTCCATAGAGAACTTGCCCTCGTTGATAGCTACGAGCCATCTTTTGAGGAATGCCTCGGGAAGTTTGAGATCGGCGGCTTTTACCACTGCCGTACGGGTGTCTACAGCCAGTTTATGGTCGCTTTCGCGTACCAGCTCTTTTTTTATCTCGGCATCTACGAATGCGTCGAGACCGGCTTCGTCGGTAACGCTGCCGTCGGGGAACGCCTCCTTGTAAAGCTCTTCGGTAAGCTCGGGGGCTGCGAAACGGCGTATGCGGGTGATAGTGGCTTCGAACTCGGGCGCTATGCCGTCAAGCTCGTTTTCTTTGATGGATAGTATCGCCGCACGTTGCGATTTCTGCGGGTAGAGCGTCTCTATGTTCACATTGATCTTGTCGCCCACCTTCTTGCCGATGAAAGGCTTGCGGGCCTCTTCGTCCATGCTCACCAAACCTATGTAGGCATCATCTACCGTTATGTCGCCGCCCGTGAGGGTAGCGCTTATGGCGTCTTCGCCCTCTACCTTGTCTACGTCTATGAGCTTGCCGAAACGACGGAGGAAATTGTCTTTGTAAGAGGTGCGCATTTCGTCCTCTACCTGTATGTCGTATTTGGTTACTTTAACCTTAGCCAGATCGATATTCACTTCGGGTTTGACACCTACATTGAAAAGGAATTCGAAATCGGTGGCGGTGTCGAAGTGAAGCTCGGGGTGGTTTTCTGCGGGCATGGGTTCACCTACGATCTCTATCTTGTTGTCTTCAAGGAATTTGATCATGGCTTCGGATGCCACGCGATAAGATTCTTCCGCTACGGTACCGCGACGATACATTTTGTTTATGACAGAGGCCGGGGCCATGCCGGGACGGAAGCCGGGGATATTGGCTTTCTTCTTGTAGTTTTTGAGCGTTTTTTCGACAGCCTCTTTATAGTCGGCCTCTGCGACGTTTACTTTGATGAGCAACGTCTGGTCGCCGAGATCTTCTTTTACGATATTCATCGGTGTTCTATGGTTTGATTTTGATTGTCTGTAGAATAGGCCTTAGACCTCATAAGGCGGGTATAAAGCGGTGACAAATATAGTTATTTTTCTTTTTCGTTCAAATTTTCAGCGTTTAAGCCTTACATGGAGGTGTTGCGAGAGCTCTATTTTATGCCGCGCACATGTTTTTCCCATGCCCATGCCGAAGCGAGGGTCTGTTCTATGGTGCGTTCGGCGTGCCAGCCCAGCTCTTTTTCTGCCAGTTCGGTGCTGGCCCATATCTTCTCTATGTCTCCTGCACGGCGCCCCGTTATTTTATGGTTTACCCTGACGCCGTTGACCTTTTCGAACGCGTGTATCAGCTCCAGTACGGAGAGAGGCTTGCCGGTGCCTACGTTGAAATATTCGAAAGGCGCTTTGCCTCGTCCCTCTACCAGTCGCGATATGGCAGCCACGTGTGCTTTCGCAAGGTCTACCACGTCGATATAGTCGCGCAGTGCCGAGCCGTCGGGGGTGTCGTAGTCGTCGCCGAATACGCTCAGGCATTCGCGCACGCCGGCCGCCGTCTGAGTGATGAAAGGCACCAGATTATTGGGCACACCTTTGGGTAGCTCGCCGATCAGAGCCGACGGATGCGCGCCTATGGGGTTGAAGTATCGCAGGGCTATGGCTTTGATTTTTGCATTGGGAGCGCATGCTACCGAGCTTATGATATCTTCGCTCATCTGCTTGGTAGCTCCGTAGGGCGAACCAGCTTTCTGAAGAGGCGTCCGTTCCGTAGCCGGCAGTGTGTCGGGCTGGCCGTAGACGGTGGCAGAGCTGCTGAATACTATGGAGGGGACTCCTTTCTCGTCCATGGCTGTGAGTACCGAGGTGAGAGAGCCGAGGTTGTTGCGGTAATATTTGAGCGGCATCTCCACCGATTCGCCTACTGCCTTGAAAGCTGCGAAGTGTATTACGGCGTCGACACGGTGACGGTCGAATAGGTCGCGCATCTTGTCGGTGTCGTTACAGTCGAAACGGTAGAACGGAATTCGTGTCCCGGTTATCTTCTCCACGTTGGATACGGCCGAGGCGTCGGAGTTGGAGAGGTCGTCGACAACTATGACGTCGTAGCCGGCGCCGATTAATTCTACGGTGGTGTGGGAACCGATGTATCCGGCACCGCCGGTGACAAGAACGCATTTTTTCATGATCAGGGGTGTTTTTTATTACAAAGGTAGGGAATTTTAGGAGGATAAGAAAGCGGAGAGGGCGGATTTAATGGGGTGGGTTTTTATGGCGATGTATGTTGTTTGGATGATTATCGGTGATTTTATCGGGATGAGTCATGCTACACCTCCCCGGACTCCGCTCGTGCCATAGACATGGATTCCTTATGAAAAGGTCCTTTTTTGCGTGAGGTGGAGTGTTTGCGTGTGGTTGGAGCGATTCACAGGGCCGGAGCCTGCGGGGGACCGCGCCGGGCGTGGAATTTGAGAGAGTGGTTTTATATAAAGTAGGCGGGAAACACTGTAGCAACCGTGTAAGCGGGCCTCCGTTGGGGGAGATTTCTGCCCACCGCGAGGTGCGGCCCGCTCATCCCTCGCACCTCGGGATTTAACGGCGGAATTGGGTTTGATTGCCCTCGCTTCGCTCGGGCTTTTGCTAATGTTAGTACGCCTTACGGCGTGTTTGAGTCTGTTTGTTCGTATTTATGCCACTCTCTTCGCTCGGGGCTACGCCTTACGGCGTTTGGGCCAGTCGTTGTTGGGCGACGTTCCTGTGCTTTGTCTTTTGCAGTTGTGTTTAGTGTAGTTGGAAGTTCATATCGTTTCCGCTTTAGTCTCGTTTGTTTATGTTGGGGACGTTTTTGTGTTGCTGTCGTGGGTGCATCCCCTTCGGGGACGCGTTAGGAATTTTATATGTCCGTGCGTACGCGAGCGAAGTTTTCGTGATATGCGGTTATGCACTCGATCTCTGAACGCATGAATTGTCGGTTTGTGTGCACGGGATTCGGTTAACGTGGGGCTGCTTCCGTCGCTTTTTAACCACAAAAATCGCCGGAGGCACAGCCTCTTCTGTTTCCTCCTTTTTCAGTTAAGCTCAATAACTTCCGGTGAACACATTCGCTCCGGAGGCACACGACCGCGATCGACGATTTTGAGGTCTAAAAACTTTCGCTTCGCGCACGTCAAAAGGGGCACGAAGTGGCCAGGCGGGAGGCAAAAAGGCAAGAATCCGCCGGTAATCTTCATGTAGTATCTGCACTCCGGTTCTCTGCTGAATATCCACTGTAATTATTCCATAAACGATTTAACTCATAGATATAATTTATACATTTGTCTTATAAAACCACTGTCATGAAAAAACTATACCCGATCTTATTTCTTTTCGTCGGTCTTATTCCTGCGAGTCTGCAGGCGCAAGTCTCTGACGATCCCGTATGGCAGGATGCCGGTACCACAC
The DNA here is from genome assembly GCA_910588925.1 of uncultured Rikenellaceae bacterium. Taxonomy (GTDB): domain Bacteria; phylum Bacteroidota; class Bacteroidia; order Bacteroidales; family Rikenellaceae; genus CASDZP01. The sequence continues at coordinate 15,711 of CAJURV010000016.1, read as the reverse complement.
ATCTGGGTACCGTTGCACCTCATGTGAGCGTTTTACCGTACGACGACGCTGCGTCGGCTCTTGCCGGAGACATATACGCCTCGCCGTGGGTGCATTCGCTTAACGGGCTGTGGAAGTTCAGCTATATGAAGAATGTCGATTACCGTCCGCGCGAATTTTATATGCCGGATGTCAGCGTCGACGCATGGGACGACATAAAGGTCCCCGGCAACTGGGAGCGTCAGGGTTACGGCATCCCCATATATGTCAATACCACCTATGAGTGGGGCGAACCTGCTCCGCCGCGTGTACCCGTCGAGGAGAACGAGGTCGGTTCGTATCGCCGCAGCTTCGTAGTACCTGCCGAGTGGGAGGGGCGTCGGGTCGTCATCTGCCTGGAGGGGGTGAAGGCGTTCTATTATATATGGGTCAACGGCGAGTTGTTGGGCTATAACCAAGGTTCCAAGACGGCGGCCGAATGGGATATCACCGATAAGGTCAATTTCGGCGGCGATAATGTCGTGGCTCTGGAGGTATATCGCTGGAGCAGCGGCTCCTATCTGGAGTGTCAGGATTTCTGGCGCATAAGCGGCATAGAGCGCGATGTCTATATCTATTCCACGCCTATGCGTTACATTGCCGACTACGAGGTGGAGGCGGATCTCGACCGCGATACCTACACCGACGGGATCTTCTCGCTTGCGGTGGATGTAGACGGAGGTGTAGCCGCAGGGAAAGGCGACCTGTTGCGTTACACTCTGACTTCACCGTCCGGAGATGCGTTGTCGTCGGTTGCCGAGGTTCCGGCGGAGGGCGGAAAGGTCGCTTTCCCCGAAAGGATAATAGATGACGTGGCATCATGGTCGGCAGAGAAACCGGCGCTTTATTCCCTTACAATAGAGCTATTGGCGGACGGAGAGGTCACGGAGACCGTGGCCACCCGTGTAGGCTTCCGTAGCGTGGAGCTCAAAGACGGCGTGATGCTCGTAAACGGCGAGGCTATCAAGATAAAAGGAGTCAATCGCCACGAACATTCGCCCGTGACGGGACATTATGTCGACGAGGCCACTATGCTACGCGATATAGAGCTGATGAAACTCAACAACATCAACGCCGTGCGCAACTGTCACTATCCGCAACCCCGACGCTGGTACGAACTGTGCGACATATACGGCCTGTATGTCATAGACGAAGCCAACATAGAGTCGCACGGCATGGGTTACGGCAGCCGGTCGCTCGCCAAAGACACCGTATGGCTCAAAGCTCATCTGGACAGGTGCGAACGCATGTATGCCCGTTCCAAGAACCATCCGTCGGTGATAGTGTGGTCGCTCGGCAACGAGGCGGGCGACGGCATCAATTTCGTAGAGTGCTACAAGTGGCTCAAACAACGAGAAAACAACCGTCTGGTGCAATACGAGCGTGCCGAGAGAGAGGCACATACCGATATAGTCTGCCCCATGTATCCGTCGCTCGATTTCGTACGTAAATATCTGACGGATACCATATCGCGTCCTCTTATCATGTGCGAGTACGCCCACGCTATGGGTAACAGTGTCGGTGCTCTCAAAGATTACTGGGACATAATATACAACGATCGCAGGGCCCAGGGCGGGCTTATCTGGGATTTCGTCGACCAGTCGTTCCGTGAACGCGACGATGATGGGCGTATCTACCACACCTATGGAGGCGATTACGGCCATAACATGCCCTCGGACGGAAACTTCTGTATCAACGGTCTGGTTTCGTCGGAGCGTAAGCCTCACCCGCACATGGCAGAGGTCAAGGCAGTCTATCAGAATATAGACGCCGCTCTGAAAGAGAGAGGAGACGACGGATCGCTTGTTTTCGACGTACACAACCGCTTCTATTTCACTCCGTTGTCGGAATATGAGCTACATTACGGCTATGTCGACGCCACCGGCAGACGCATGGAGGGTGGCCGCATGACAGTGGAGGCGGCGCCGCAGGAGCATGCGGAGGTGTCGTTACCTTTGCCGGATGGATATGTCGGCGATCTTATGGTCGATTTGGAGTGGCATCCGGTTGCGGAGATGCCTTTTATGGATAGCGATCATGTAGCGGCTTTCAGTCAGTTCGTCGTAAAAGGCGATGATTCACTGCCTGTAGACGGTGTCAGGAAAAAGGTTTCGAAACTCAAGATAGTCGATAACAATACTGTAAATAACGATATCGTCGCCTTTCGTTTCTCGGAAGAGACCGGAGCTTTAGCGTCGTTACGGTTCGAGGGTAACGAAATGATGGGGTCGCCCCTTTCGTTATCGTTCTACCGTGCGGCTACCGACAACGATGTACGCGACCGTTACGGCAGACGGGCATGGCTCGCCTCCGGACTCGACTCCGTTTATCAGCGTCAGCTCTACGGCACCACGCGTCGCGATAAAGATGTCGTGGAACATATAGTGCGAGTGCAGATATTCGGTCGTCTCGACAATCTGCTCTACGACGCCTCTATACGTTATCGCGCCCATAGGGACGGCACCCTCGAGGTCGACACGGAGCTGGTCCCACGCGATACGGCCGTGGTGTCGTTGGCGCGTGTGGGTTACACGTTCGACATGGGCAGGGTGTTCGGCAATGTGCGTTGGTTCGGACGCGACGTGGAGAGCTATGCCGACCGCAAATCGGGAGGGCGCATAGCCGTGAACCGGTCGACAGTAGAGGAACAGTTCCACCCGTACGTCAAGCCGCAGTCTGCGGGCAACCATACCGACGTGCGGTGGTTCGCGCTGTTCGACGACAGGGCCAACGGGTTGCTCGTATCGTTCGATGACGGCGACGGACAATTCTCGTGCCTGCCTTACGACGATAAAACGATAGAACGTGCGCGGCATACCAACGAGTTGGTTCGCACAGGATTCAATACCGTGCATATAGACTATGCTCAAGCCGGTCTCGGCACGGCCACATGCGGGCCTGGCGTTCTGCCGCAGTACCGTCTGACTCCGGAACCTGTCTCTTTCAGGTTTACTTTGGTGCCTTTCGTCGGTTCGGACGATACTTACAGGAGGATGGTGAAGTAGAAAAAGCCCCGTATTCATCAGTAATAAAGTCATTGCTTTTGCCGATCAGGGTATCGGTTCGACAGATGATATCCCCGCAGAGCTTCTCTCTGCGGGGATATTTTATATGTACATCGTTCTACACCTGCCCGAGCCAGTGTACGAAGATCGAATGTCTTTATGTCGAGTAATCAGAGCGGTTTTAGCGAAACCTTGCCCGGCATCACAAGGGACGGAGCCTGCGGGGGACCGCTCAAGCGTTAGGCTCTTTCGATTTCCGGCGGCGAATTTAAGCGGAAAGGTTCTATGATTGCCGGAACTTACGCAGGCAAGCATGCCTGCGACTTGCAGTTAATGCGCATACCTTCAGTGTGTTCTGTAGCATATTACCGTCTCGCCAACCGAACGAGGCTATCAAACACATTTAGTTTTATCGGGTCGGAACTTCTTCGATTGTGGGTCCGCTCTTAGTTTCTGATTAAAATTCACTGACAGTAAGGGCTTTACTCGAGCCGTATCACTGAAAACGATGTGTTTGCCAAGACATCCTCGGTTTCACGGAATATCATGTACATCAAAGAGGGGGCTGTGCCCCCCGAGTAGGTCGGGAGGTTGCTCCGAATTTCCATGACCGTTTCAACCGGGGTGTTTTCATTAAATTTTGTTACATTTGTAATCAAATTGAAAGAGAGAATGGTCGAATACAAAGCCAGCATGACCAATGAAGAGGTCAATGATCTGCCGCTGACGGCTTTCGGCGGCGATATCGTCGTGGTCGACAGCGACGACCAACGCGAGGCGGCCGACTATCTCTCGTCGCAGAAGCTCGTCGGTTTCGATACCGAGAGCCGTGCCACTTTCGTCAAGGGTGTGCACAATACCATCTCTCTCGTACAGCTCTCCGGTCCGGATAGAGCCTACCTTTTCAGGGTCAATATATGCCCGCTCTCTCCCGAGGTCGTCAAGGTGCTGCAGAGCCGTAGCATCGTTAAGGTGGGGCTCGCCATAAGTGACGACATCAACCGTTTGCGCACAGTCAATCCGTCATTGTATCCGCACGGTTTCGTAGACCTTCAATCCATCGTGGGACGTTTCGGCATAAAGGAGCTGGGCCTTAAAAAGATCAGCGCCATAGTGCTGGGCAGTCGCATATCCAAGGCCCAGAGGCTGAGTAACTGGAACGCCGTCAACCTCACCGAGGCGCAACGTGTATACGCCGCCACCGACGCGTGGGTCTGCCGCGAGATATACCAGTCGCTCATGACGGCCGAAAAGGAGGGCTATACTACGGTGTCCGTCGATGAACAAGGTGCGGTCGAAACGGTAGAGGAGCGGCCCGCCCGTACCGATGGCCGTAAACGACGTCGGTTCCGTCGCAGACGTAAGAGGGATGATTCTGAATGATCCGGTCTGTCGTAGTGTCAGGGAAATATCTCCTTTATCGAAATATCGGGTGACGATAACACAAATACATTTGCATCGTAGTGTTGTTTCCGTTACGGTTGGGTTATGAAATTCAAAAAGTCGATAAGAGTAGTCGTAGCGGTCGCGTCGGTGGCGCTATTGTGGTGGACGGTGATGTTCTGCATCGTGCCGCGTCCTCTTTTCGATGTCCCATATTCCACATTGCTCTATTCGCGCGACAGTATGCTGTTAGGGGCACGCATAGCCTCCGACGGTCAATGGCGTTTCCCTGCTTCGGATAGCGTTCCCGCCCGTTTCGAGGCGGCCCTGCTCACGTACGAGGACAAGCGTTTCTACAGCCATCCCGGTATTGATCCTTTGGCCGTGGCCCGTGCCGTAAAGCTCAATATGTCGGGCGGACGGGTGGTGAGCGGCGGGAGCACCGTCACCATGCAACTGGCCCGACAGGCGCGAGGCAGACGCGACCGTAATCTATGGCAGAAGGCGGTGGAGGCCATGTACGCACTGTTCATAGAGTGTACCCACAGCAAGAGCGAGATACTGGCCATGTATGTGTCTCACGCTCCGTTCGGGGGTAACGTGGTGGGGCTCGAAGCGGCATCGTGGCGTTATTTCGGACGTCCTGCCGACGAGCTTTCATGGGCAGAGAACGCTGTGCTCGCCGTGTTACCGAATTCGCCGTCGTTGATACATCCCGGTCGTAACAGATTAGCCCTTAAACATAAGCGCGACCGTCTTCTCGACAGGATGGAGCAACGAGGTGTGATAGACGCTACCGAATGCAGTCTTGCCAAACAGGAGCCGTTGCCCGATGCCCCGTTGTCGTTGCCCGACGGTGCGCCCCATCTGCTCGAACGGTTGGCTGCGGAGCGTAGGGGCGAGCGTATGGTATCGTCATTGGACGGGCGTCTGCAACGTCTCGTCTCGGCGATGGTCGACCGTTACGGAGCTTTGTACGCTTCGTCCAACAGGGTGTTCAACGCCGCCGCCTTAGTGGCCGATGTCGAAACGGGCGAAGTGCTCGCTTACGCGGGCAACGTCACAGGGTCGTCGCACGGCGGGGCGGTCGATATAATTACGTCGGAACGTAGCTCGGGAAGCATCCTCAAGCCGTTGCTTTACGCAGGCATGTTGCATGACGGTCTCATCTTGCCCGGCACTTTGGTGGCCGACACTCCTCTTAAGATAGGCGGTTTCGCTCCGCAGAACTATAATCGCAGATATTACGGTGCCGTGCCTGCCCGCCAGGCCGTCACGCAGTCGCTCAACGTTCCTTTGGTACGCATGCTCTCCAAGTACAATACGGGTCGCTTCATGGAGCTGCTCGATACTCTCGGAATGAGCACATTGCACTATCCGGAAGGACATTACGGCGCGTCGATAATATTGGGCGGCGCGGAGTGTACGCTGTGGGACGTTTGCGGCATATACGCATCTTCGGCCCGCATTCTCGCTCACTTCTCCGCATACGATTGCCGTTACGACAGCGGCGACATACACCCTCTGACACCTTTCGTCTCCGGCAGCGGCAGGCTCGATCCTTTGGACGGGCGGCTTACCGGGGAGGCTCCGGTATTGTCGGCGGCGGCGTTGTGGTTCGCTTTCGAGGCCATGTCGGAGCTGGGCCGTCCGGAAGAAGAGGCCGAGTGGCAACAGTTCGCTAGCATGAAAAGGGTGGCGTGGAAGACCGGAACCAGTTATGGCGGTCGCGATGCCTGGGCCGTGGGTCTGACGCCGCGTTACGTGGTAGGGGTATGGGTAGGCAACGCTTCCGGAGAGGGGCGGCCGGGTCTTACCGGTGTCTCGTATGCCGGGCCGTTGCTGTTCGATATATTCTCGCTTCTCGGCGGCGGAGAGTGGTTCGACGAGCCGTTATGCGAGATGGAGACGGCTGAGATATGTCCCGTAAGCGGACATAAAGCCTCGCCCTTATGTCCGGTAGCCGATAGTGTAACGATACCCCGCAGCGGCATCAACACCACGCCGTGTCCGTATCACAGGCGTGTGCACCTCTCGTCGGACGGTCGGTGGCGGGTCGACAGCTCGTGCGAGAGCATCGACCGCATGGTGAGCGCATCATGGTTCGTGTTGCCGCCGGCGCAGGAGTATTACTACAGGCAATATCATGCCGACTATCGCCCGTTGCCGCCGCTCGGGCCCGGATGCGCACAGGAGACGGAACGACGCATGGATATAATATACCCCGAACACGGCGACATTATAACCCTGCCGCGCGGTTTCGACGGCGTTGGCGAGACGATGGTTATGCAGGCGGCTCATGTGCTTCCCGACGAGACCGTCTACTGGTACATCGACGACGAGTTTATCGGTGCCACCGTAGGTACGCACGAGATGACAGCCGCCCCCGACCCGGGAGAACATCTGTTGTCGCTGACCGACTCGCGTGGCAACAGACGGAAGATAGTGTTTACGGTGAGGTAGATTTTTAGCGGAGCTGTGGTTGGTGCGGCGCTTGCGTGTTGCATAAAAAAACGAGCGGCAGAGGTTCTGTCGCTCGTGTCTATAGAAAAAGACGGTCTGTTACTTCTTTCTGAAAGTATATTTGTCGAAATATTCGTAACCGTTGTTCTCTTTCTCGTGCTGCACCAGAATCATCTCGGACGATGTCAACTTCTCTACCGTGTATTCTTCGGTATCGTAAGAATATTTTAATGACAACGTATTGTTATTGTCGTTGAATGACCATCTGAAATTGTTTGTACTATTATGAATTTCGTTACCGGATTGGTCGTATTCAACGTAAACTTCGGTTCCGGTGCCGTCTGCTTTGAAAGTGTATGTTTCTCCGATACCTAATTCTTTGGGGGCACCACTCCACTCTTCACGACCCTCATCGTCTGCCTCGAAGCCTTCGTTGTAGGTAAGCTCCCATGTGTTTACAAGGGCATCCTTTTCGACTTTGTTGTCGTCTTTGGAACAAGCGACCATTAATAAAGACGAGATGGCGATCAAAAGTACTTTTTTCATAAAAATAAGTTTTTTAAGTTTATAGTGTTAGTCTCAGCCCGGTGATTTCTGATAACGGACAAATAAAAAACGTGGGCTGAAAAACCATATCGGAATCTGAGGTCTTCGACAACCTATACACCCAATAACAGAATAAAGCCCACGCTGGGATACAGCATGAGCGTAAAACTTTATTCCTTGGGTGTAATTTGAAATTGTCGAAGGTTTCAGATTCCCGGATAAAAGCTAACGCCTTTTATTTATATGTCCTCTGATTGTAGTCTAAATCATAGGCAAGTTGTTTTTTTAAAGTTATTCTTTCGTGGCCGGACAGTCAGGCCGGATTGATATCGTATAACTAAATATTTCCTTTCGCAAAGATAGGTAATTTATCGTTTGCAGCTTTACTGTAAAAATATAAAAAGCGCATGAGATATTCTCATGCGCTTTTTCCGTGGAGCTGGAGAGAATCGAACTCTCGTCCAAACGGGGAACCCGGACGCTTTCTACATGCTTAGTCCTTATCGGATTGTCGGAGAACGGGAGAGGTCAAGGACGAACCGCCCGAACTCGTAGTCTCTGTTTTCTCGTCATGACTTAGAGACATCGCCATAACCAGCCTGACTGAAATGATACTCTGTAAGCCGAAAACCGTAAGGCGGAGCTTCCGGCAGAGTACTCGTCGGACGGCTGACCTTGAGCCACCCGATTAAGGTGTTTTACTCGGTAAAACTACGCAGCGAGTCTGTAGCTATTATTGCCAATTAATTTTCGAGTGTTCATATTAAAGAGCGCCCACACAATGCTCTGCATGCTTACATCAAGACCCTGCCCGCTGTCAAAACCGGTCAGCCCCGATGTTCGTTTTCAGAAAACATTTTCTCTGTCTGACGAGTCGATGTTTCATTGAAGTGTCTCGGCCTGTCGAAAATGTCTATATCTAACGACAAAGATAGGATTTTATTTTTAATGTGAGTTCGATTCAGTCTGTTTTATTTTTTGTTGGCAGTGTGTGTATTAGCTGGATTTCCTTTGGAAAGAGATAGACTCGATTACTTATCGGGTGTGCTTTGGGCTGTATCTTGCCCGGGGACACAGGAGTAGAGTTTGCGGGGGGACGAAGCAACTCCGGCTGAGAGTCCCTGTCTGGCAGGCTTCTCAAAAGAGTCCAATAAGTAATTAAGAGTGAATGATATTATAAAAAAAGAGGCGATGTATCTCTACATCGCCTCTTTTTATGCAATACCGTTATTCGCCCTTAATTACGAGAAGCTCTTCGAGTTTTTTGCCGAGGGCTTCGCCACGGAGGTTTTTGGCTATGATTGTGCCGTCCTGTGCTATCAGGAAGTTGGAGGGGATTGAGCCTACGCCGTATAGGACTGCGGGTTCGCATTCCCAGAATTTGAGGTCGCTGACGTTGGTCCAGTTAAGGCCGTCTTTGCGTATGGCTTCTTTCCAGCGCTCCATGCCGTCGGGACGGTCGAGCGATACGCCGTATACTGTGAAGCCGAGATCTTTGTATTTGTTGTAGTTGGCTACCACGTGAGGGTTCTCCATGCGGCAGGGGTTGCACCATGATGCCCAGAAGTCGAGCAATACGTATTTGTTGCCTGCTACTATGTCCGAGAGTTTGACTACGTTGCCGGCGGTGTCGGGGAGTGCTATCTCCATGAATTTCTGACCTACGTCCGAACGTTTCAGAGAGGCGATGCGGTCACCGAGAATCTTGATATATACGGAGTTCTGTACGTCGGGACTCATGGCTGCAGCCATCTCTTCGAGCTCCTGCCAAGATAGCTGGTAAGAGAGGTGGCGGAAGAGTACGTATGCGGCAGCTATGGAGTTAGGGTTGTTCTGTACGAAAAGTACGGATGAGTCGCGAGAACCGCGTATGGGCATATAGCTGTTGTTGTAAAGGTCGTTGGTCTGCGAGCCTACCACAGCTATGTTGCGTTTGTCCGCTATGTCGCCGCTTATGGCTATGGGACTGTTCTCGAGGAAGAATTGTCCGAGAGAGACGTTTCCGTCGGCTACGTCGACAGATGCGAGCATGGGCATTTCGAGAACTCCCTCGAATGTGAATTTGCCATCTTCTACAGTAGTAGAGTCGATGATGTGAGGCATCTTGCCCTCGTAAACGGTAAGATATACCTTGCCGTCTACACCGGCTACGGTACCGTCGATGGTGTAACCGCTCTGACGCGACGTGCATGATACGAGCGCGAACAATGCGGCGGTCAATGTAAAGATCTGTTTCATATTATAGTATGGATTAAATTGTTTGACTTCATTAGGTTGTCCCCATCGCTCTACAGCTCAAAACAGGTTCCGTTCGTCTTGTCGAAACGGTTCGCTTTGATGCAGACCTTCTCTCTCCTACGCAATTGATACTTCGTTTCATTGCGCTCGGCTTATCGAAAACATCAGGTTATTTTATGCAAATATATGATTTTTCCGGTCTGTCGATATTAAGTGTAGACGTAATTGCTGTTTTTGTCGACAAAATTTATGGAGCCGCTACGATATACGAGATTCGGATAGTCGGATGATAACGTCTATAGTCACGTTGTCGAGATGCGGATTTATGATTTGAATAAAATTTTAGCTTCAAAATTTGGAGCGTATGTTTTTTTGTCGTACTTTTGTCTCGCAATAGGAAGGGAGCATAGCTCAGTTGGTTTAGAGCATCTGCCTTACAAGCAGAGGGTCGGGGGTTCGACTCCCTCTGCTCCCACAGAAAAAGATCGCTATCGTTTCGGATAGCGATCTTTTTTGTTTCGTACATGGTTTACTCAATGCGGTATCTCGCCCGGTGTCAACATCATGGTGTCGGGGGCGCGCTCGGCTTATCCAAAACATTCGGTGTGCTGCCGGCTCTCCCGCGGACGGAGCAGTGCCCGGTTAAAAAGAACGTTTTCGATAAGCCGAACGCAATGAAACTAAGTTTCGATTGCCGAGGCGAAAAAACGTCTGCATCAAAGCGAACCCATCTCTTCGATTATGGAGTTAAGCAACGAACTCGACCCTATTCTGAACAGATCCGGATCTACGGCCTTTCCGAATACCGTCTCCGCTATGGCTATATAGAGCAGTGCGTCGTCTATCGACGATACGCCTCCGGCCACTTTTACTCCGGCTTCCGTTTGGCAAAGGTTCGTATAGTCCGCCACAGCCATACAAAGAGCCACGGCAGCTTCCGGTGTTGCGCCGGGGCAATTCTTGCCGGTGGAGCTTTTGACGAAATCGGCTCCTCCCTCCAAGGCTACTATTGCGGCCGTGTATATGTCGTCGAGATCTTCCTGTGCTCCGGTCTCTACTATAGCCTTTAGTGCAATGTCGTCTCCGGCCTCCTCTTTTATCAGTCTTATCTCGCTTGCGGCTTCGTCGTAACGTCCCTCCCTGAGGGCGCCTAAGTCGATTACCATGTCGAGTTCGTCGGCGCCGTTCTCCATAGCCATGGCGCATTCGAGCATTTTGACCTCGGGGAATGTCTGTCCCGTGGGGAAGCCTCCCGCTACGGAACATATAGCCACTGGTTCCTCCTCCAGCTCTACGCCTACGCTCTCCACGAATATGGGCGATACGCATATCGACGCCGGCATCGTTCCTATATGGCGACACGCCTCCAGCATGGAGCGGGTGAACTCGCGGACGCTCTCGTCGGAATCGGTGATCGACAGGGTGGTGTGGTCTATCAGCGTCACCAATCTGCGCATGGTCTCACCGGTACGCATGGCAGGTATGCGTTCACTGGCGGTTTTTATGATGGCGGCTACCTCTTCTGCGGTTATATGTCTTACCAAACAGGGCATAACAGTCGGTTTATGATTTGACGGACCGGTGCGGCCGGTCGGACCGTAAGTGGTCCGAACCTACGAAAAACGGCCGGTTCGGTATATAGAAACAAAAGTAATAAATTTTTCTTTTCGAGAAAAAATCGAACTATCTTTGCAAGATATAATTGAATCCGACGCGGCGGAGTATGTCGTATCCGTTTTCGGGAGCCTCGCCTCTGCGATACTGAATATGCCTGTTATTGCTTGCTGTTAGGTTGGATGCAGACGTTTTCTCGCCTCGGCAATCGAAACTTAGTTTCATTGCCCCGGCTTATCGAAAACGTTCAATTATATGAAGCCGCATATATCCGCTGAAAACACCGAATCCGATGTACAGAGGTAACCGTAACTATATATTTCATACTACATTGATCGCCTTAATGGTGATAGCCGTGCTTATGGCTATACGCGTCGTGCCCTCTTTCGGGTTGTTGGGTGCGGAGCTTAGACGTGCCGATATAGTGTCCGACGTGGTAACTCGCGATACCTTGAACGCTACCGAAGTAGAGCCGGAGTTATTGCTGGCCTCTGCGGAGCCATCGCATGAGCCGTCTCCGAAAGTTTCCGTCAAGGTTCCGGAGAGAGCGGCCGATACGTTGCCGACAGAACGTAAGTCGGTAGTGCGCGATACGCTCATATCGTCAGTGTCTTCCGAAGGTGCGGCTGACACTGCGGCAACGGCCCGTGTACGTGATGGAATAGTCCCCATAGAGGATTACTCTCCGGACGGATCGGCTTTGGATGCCTTCCGTGCGGCCATGTCGCAACGCGACGGCAGGGTGGTGCGTATAGGAGTCATGGGCGATTCGTTCATAGAGGGCGACCTTATGACCGGCGATCTGCGTGAATCGTTGCAGAGCCGTATGGGCGGTTCGGGCGTGGGTTTCGTTCCCATCACATCCATAGTATCAAAATTGCGCCAGACCGTAGCCCACACCTATTCGGGATGGAAGACCCACTCCGTGAGAAAGCGCAACGGGGCCGATATCGACGGCCGGTTCACCATATCGGGATACGTATATACCCCCAATGACGACAATGCAACGGTCACATACCGTGTCACAGACTTCAAACGCCACCTCAAAAACGTGCGTTTGGTGGACTTCTTCTTCGTCAACAAAGAGAACACCGAGATACTCGCCACCGTCAACGATACTACGGAGCTGGTGTTCACGCCGCCTGCCGACGACGGCATTCAGAAGATCACCATAGCCTCCGATGTCCCCGTCTCCAAAGTAAAGTTCAACTTCAAGCGTGTCGGCGGATTCTATGCCTACGGCGCTTCGCTCGGCGGTAGTCGCGGGGTGCAGGTGGATAATTTCGGCGACCGCGGCACCTCCGGTCTTCAGATGTCGAAATTGCGTAGCCAAACCAATACCCGTTTCGATGCCCTTCATCCGTACGACCTTATAATAATAGAGTACGGTTTGAACGTGGTTACTCGCGGCACTATGCGTTATACCTCTTTCGAGGAGCAGATGAGCGCCATCGTGGCCAATGTCAAGGCTTGTTATCCGGGCGCATCCGTCATTGTGATGGGGTTGAGCGACCGCAGCAGCAATCAGGACGGCGTTTACCGTACGATGCCCGAGGTAAAGGCCATGATAAGGCATCAGAGGGCCATAGCGCGTAATGCGGGCGTTGCCTATTGGGACACCTTTACGGCCATGGGTGGCGACGACAGCATGGTCGGCTTCGTTGCCAAACGTTGGGCTTCCAAAGATTACACCCACGTGTCGCCTCGTGGCGCCGCATTCATTGCCGAGCGTCTCGCCGACGCGCTGATAGACGCCCTTTAATACGCTGTCGGGAGCCGGAGTCGGCACTATTTTTGTGCGTGGGGCTAAAAATACCCTTTCCGATAATGCGTTCGGAAGCGTAACAGTTATACCCGTTATAGTAAAACCAAAAATATCGTGATAATGAACGAAGATCTTCGCATCGCTCACTCCGTGGAGCTGGAGCCCATCGTAGAGATAGCCTCGCGTTTGGGCATAGGCGCCGAAACCCTCGAAAGTTACGGCCGTTATAAGGCCAAGTTGCCGCTCTCGCTCATAGATGCCAATAAGATAGGGCACAGCAACCTGATATTGGTGTCGGCCATATCGCCCACTCCTGCCGGTGAAGGTAAGACCACCGTGTCCATAGGCTTGAGTCAGGCGTTGTGCCGGCTGGGTTACAGGTCGGTGGTGGCGTTGCGCGAGCCCTCTCTGGGTCCTGTGTTCGGTATTAAAGGCGGGGCTGCCGGCGGCGGTTACTCGCAGGTGTTGCCCATGGAGGATATCAACCTCAATTTCACAGGCGATTTCGATGCCGTGTCGAAAGCTCACAATCTGCTTTCGGCTATGATCGACAATAACATACAGAACAAGAACAATAATCTGGGTATTGATCCTCGCACTGTGGTATGGAAGCGCGTCATAGACATGAACGACCGTGCTTTACGTAATATCATAGTGGGTTTGGGCGGTGCTACCGGAGGTCGTCCCCGCGAGACAGGCTTCGACATAACCGCCGCTTCCGAGGTTATGGCGATCCTCTGCATGAGCGAGAGCATGAAGGAGCTGAAGGAGCGTTTGGGTAACATATTCGTGGGTTACACATTCGACCGTAAGCCGGTATATGCCCGGGACCTCAAGGCGGAGGGGGCTATGGCTGTCATTTTGAAGGAGGCTATCAAGCCTAATCTTGTGCAGACCATCGAACACACTCCGGCCATAATACACGGCGGTCCGTTCGCCAACATAGCGCAGGGCACGAACACCATAGTCGCTACCAAAATGGCTATGAGTCTATCGGAATATGCCGTTACGGAGGCCGGTTTCGGCTTCGATCTCGGTGGAGAGAAGTTCATCGACATCAAGTGCCGTCGTATGGGCGTCTATCCCAAGGCGGTGGTTTTGGTGGCTACTATCAAGGCGCTGAAATATCACGGAGGCAAACCTCTCTCGGAGCTGTCGCAGCCCGACGTGGAGGCTTTGAAACGCGGTATGGTCAATCTCGCCAAGCACATCGAGAACATACGCCGTTTCGACGCCAACCCCATAGTGGCTATCAACCGTTTCAACGCCGACTCGCAGGAGGAGATCGACGAGATAACCCGTTTCTGTCAGTCGGAAGGTGTACCCATCTCGCTTTGCGAAGTGTGGGCCAAAGGCGGCGAGGGCGGCATTGACTTGGCCGAAAAGGTTGTGGCGGCCATAAAGAACAACCCCTCGGAGTGCATCAAGCTATACGGTTGCAACCTGCCCGTGAAGGAGAAGATAGAGAAGATCGCGCGCGAGATATACGGAGCCGCGGCCGTGGAGTACACCGGTCGTGCGGAGGCCGACATAAAGCGTATTTATTCGTTGGGGCACGATAAGTTGCCTATTTGTATCGCTAAGACGCAGAAGTCGTTGTCCGACGATCCTAAGTTGCTCGGGCGTCCTACGGGGTTCGTCATGAAGATACGCGAGGTGGAGTTGGCTGCGGGTGCCGGGTTTATAATACCTATAGCCGGCGAGATGATGAGGATGCCCGGGTTGCCCGAGGTGCCGGCCGCGGAGATGATAGATATAGACGAGAACGGGGAGATTGTAGGACTCTCTTAGGATGGGAATCAGGGGGCGTCGGCCCCCTTTTTTATTATATTAAACTGGGTCTCCGTTTTGCTGGGTTTGTGAGGAGTGTTTTGTGGTTGGCGAGTCGATTCGGGTTCGCTTTGGCTTGACGGTATGCGCATTAGCTTAACTTTTCTCCCGGATGGCGGCCCTCGCTCCGATCGGACCATAGACAGGGATTCCTTATGAAAAGGTCTTTTTTGCGTGAGGTGGATTGTTTGCGTGTGGTTGGAGCTATTCACAAGGGCCGGAGCCTGCGGGGGACCGCGCCTCGAGGCGGGCAGAGAAAGTAACTGAATATGTAATAAGCAATAAATACTATAAAATAACCAACCGTGTAAGCGGGCCTCCGTTGGGGTAAATTTCTGCCCACCGCGAGATGCGGCCCGCTCATCCCTCGTGCCTCGGGATTTAACGGCGGAATTGTTTTTGATTGTCCTCGCTTCGCTCGGGCTTTTGCCTGTGCAGGGGTACGCCTTACGGCGTATTTTTGTCTGCTCGTTCGATTTTATGCCACTAGTTTCGCTTGTGGCTTTTTTATTGTAATACGCCTTGCGGCGTTTTGGTCAGTCGTTGTTGGGCGGCGTTCCTGTGCCTTGTCTTTTGTTGTTGTGTTTAGTATAGTTGGAAGTTTATTGTATTTCCGCTTTAGTCCCGTTTGTTTTTGTTGGGTACGTTTTTGTATTGCTCGTGCGGGTGCATCCCCTTCGGGGACGCGTTAGGGATTTTATAGGTCAGTGTGTACGGGGAGGAAGTTTTCGTGGAGTTTAGGAAGTACGCGGTCTCTGAACGCATGAATTGTCGGTTTGTGCGCGCGGGGGTTAGTTAACGCGGGGCTGCTTCCGTCGCTTTTTAGCCACAAAAATCGCCGATCCCGTT
>CAJURV010000015.1:19221-31295 GCA_910588925.1 uncultured Rikenellaceae bacterium | reverse complement strand
TGCCACCAGGAATCGAACCGGGGACACAAGGATTTTCAGTCCTTTGCTCTACCATCTGAGCTATGGCACCGTCGTTTTGTTTTGACGATGCAAAGATAGGGGCATTTTTCAATATTCCAAAATTTCGGAGTGAAATTTTTGTCGTTTTTTGTGTATTTGTGCCGGTTGCGTTGAAATCCAGTGCGTTATATGGATGGGCTTGAAAATGTCTTAGCGGTAAAATATACCTGTGTAAAATGGATTATATCGGAAATAATGTGTTTTTAACGTGTCGTTTTTGTAATTTTGCAGTTGAGGATCTTTTTGATGAGAATTGTAATGTAAAGTTTTGTTAAAAAAGAGCCGTAATATGAAGCGGACTAATGCGAACGGCATTGCGGTATTGCCGGATAGTAAATAACGCTTCAATGATTATGAACGCGCAAGCGTAAAAGCGCGAAAACACGAAATTATGCTTCTGCACGATAAACTTAGAAGATACGATCTGATTCTGGCTTCGGGTTCTCCCCGCAGACGTCAGTTACTTAAGGATGCCGGATTGACATTCGGGGTGGCCCCGTATTTCGAGACGGACGAGAGTTTTGCCGACGATATGCCGGCGGACGGGGTGGCGGAATATCTTAGCCGTAAAAAATCGGAATGTTATCCGTCGGAGATAAAGAAAGACGAGATAGTGATTACGGCCGATACCACAGTCATAGCCGAGGGTAATGTATTGGGCAAGCCGGTCAGTGTCGAGCACGCCTCGGACATGCTCAGGCTTTTGAGCGGTAAATGGCACACCGTTATAACGGGCGTTACCATCCGCACCTGTTGCAGGACGCACTCTTTTTCCGTCTCCACGCGCGTTAAATTCAAGAAGCTTACCGACGAGGAGATCTCGTACTATATAGAGAAGTATTCGCCTATGGATAAAGCCGGTTCATACGGCATACAGGAGTGGATCGGATATATAGGAATAGAGGCCATAGACGGTTCGTATTACAACGTCGTAGGGTTGCCGATACAGAGATTGTGCACAGAGCTCGACAACATGTTGAAAGAATAACATAATGAAAACAAATCAAAAAATATAACAGATGTTAAAAAGAACACTTACAACGTTTCTCCTGTCATTGAGTGCATTGATTGTCTCTGCGGAGGAGGGGATGTGGCTGCCGAGCGTCATAGGTACGGCCCGTCTTGCCGACATGCAGTCTAAAGGTTTCAGGCTCACGGCCAAAGATCTTTACGACATAAACAACGCCTCGCTCAAAGATGCCGTGGTACACCTCGGAGGCTGTACCGGCGAGGTGATTTCCGACGAGGGGCTTATGCTCACCAACCATCACTGCGGTTATGGCAACATACAGAAACACAGTACTGTTGAACATGACTATCTGACCGACGGCTTCTGGGCCATGAGTCGTGATGAGGAGCTGCCCAACCCAGGTTATACCGCCTCGTTCCTCAAATACATGGAAGATGTTACCGAGCAGGTCAACAAGGGCGTTAAGAGCAAGATGACCGATGAGCAAGCCGCAGCCAAACGACGTGAAAATATAAATAAAATCATAGCCGAAGCCACCGACGGTAACGGTTATCGCGCCACGGTCGAGTCTCTCTACTATGGCAACCAGTATTTCCTTTTCGTATACGAGACGTTCCGCGACGTCCGTCTGGTAGGGTGCCCTCCTTCTGCCATCGGCAAGTTCGGAGGCGATACCGACAACTGGATGTGGCCCCGCCATACCGGCGACTTCTGTCTCTTCCGTATATATGCCGACAAAGACAATAAGCCTGCCGATTACAGCAAAGACAATGTGCCCTATCGCCCCAAACGCTCTTTCGCTATCTCTACCAAAGGTGTAGCAGAGGGCGATTTCACGTTCATATACGGTTATCCGGGCCGCACTTACGAGTATATCACCTCCGATGCCGTACGCTATATCGCCGACAAGAGCAATCCGGCCAAGATAGCTTTGCGTACGGCCCGTCTCGATATAATGAACAGGCATCAGGCAGCCGACCCTGCCGTACGAATAAAATACGCGGCAAAGAATGCCAGTGTATCTAACGCATGGAAAAAATGGCAGGGCGAAACCAAAGGGGTCGTGCGCCTCGATGTGGTGTCGCAGAAAGAGGCTCTCGAGAGATCTTTTGCCGAGTGGGCTGCCGATAAGCCCGAATATGCAGGGCTTACGGACCGTCTCCATTCACTTTATGTAGATCTCGAGCCGTATGCGTTCGCTTACGACTACTATAACGAATCCGTCCGCACTATAGAGCTTCTGCGTTTCGGCGGACAGTTGGCCTCGGCTCCCGACGACAGGATGATGGCCGTAGCCAAGGCTTTTTATAAAGACTATCATCGTCCCATCGACGAGGAGATCGCCAAGGCCGTTACACGATCGTTCGTAGAGAATGTCGATCCCGATTTCCGTACTGCCGATATGGAGACCGCAAGTAAAGACGTTTCGCGATGGGTAGACAGCATATTCGACGCCTCTGTACTCACGGACTCGATGGCCGTATATGCGCTGATAGAGAAAGATCCCTCGGAGGCCCGCAAGGTATTTGCCGACGATGCGGCGACCAAGGTATATGCAGCCACCACAAAGCTGCTGAACGACAAGATATTGCCCCGTTATAGCGATCTGAATAAAAGCATCACCGCACTTTACGGCGATTACATGCGCGGGTTGATGGAGTTTCAGCCGGAACGTCCGTTCTATCCCGACGCCAATTCAACGCTCCGTATAGCTTACGGCAAGGTGGGCGGCTTCGCTCCGCGCGACGGAGTGGTATATGACTGTGTCTCTACCATAGACGGTATAATGGAGAAGGATAACCCGGAGATATATGACTACAATGTGCCTCAGCGTCTTCGCGATATATACAAAGCCAAAGATTACGGACGCTGGGCTGTCAACGGTACGGTGCCGGTGGCTTTCATCGCCAGCAACCACACCACGGGCGGCAATTCCGGCAGTCCTGTTATCAACGGCGACGGCGAGTTGATAGGGCTCAATTTCGACCGGTGCTGGGAGTCGACCATGAGCGACATAGTGTTCGACGAGGAGTATTGCCGCAATATCGCGGTCGATATACGTTATGTCCTCTTCCTTATAGACAAGTTCGCCGGAGCGGGCTATCTGTTGGAGGAGATGAACTTGCGGTAGGCGTATATGGGGTGTTCGTAATTATGAATTAAACCGTGCATCCTCGAACGGTACGTCGATTACGCCGTACAGCTATCTTTCGCCCTGGCCGATCCATATTAATACGGATGGCCGGGGCGAGTTTTTTGAGGTGATATAGTGATTATCTGTTTTTGTTATTATCTTTACGAAAATAAATAGATTTTAGATATGAACCGATTTATATGTCTTGTCGTCGCATGTATGTTCGTTGCGACGGCGCTTTATGCGGAGAATGCCAAGCCTTTCGTAGTGCCCGAGCTTAAGGAGTGGACGGGTCGGGATGGGGTTTTCGTTCCCAGCGAGAGGACACGTGTAGTTTACGGTGACGATGCGCTCGGGAATGTGGCGGCTATCTTCGCCGAGGATTATGCCTCTATGTTCGGGATGGCTCCGGAGGTGCTGAAAGGCAGGCCTAATGCCAGAGATTTCTTTATGACGCTCGTGCCCGACGACAGTTTGGGGCAAGAGGGCTACACAATTGATATAGACCGGTTCGTTAGAATTTCGGCCGGTAAGTCCGAGGGGGTGTACTGGGCTACCCGTACTTTGCTTCAGATAGGCGAGCAGACGCCTGATCACCGGTTGCCTAAAGGGTTCGTTCGCGATGTTCCGGACTATCCCGTTCGCGGTATCATGCTCGATTGCGGACGTAAGTTTATTCCGATGTCGTATCTTCGCGATCTGGTTAAGATTCTGTCTTATTATAAGATGAATGTCCTCCATGTGCATCTGAACGATAACGGGTTCAAACAATATTTCAACAACGACTGGGACAAGACATACGCTGCCTTTCGTCTCGAGTGCGAGACCTTCCCCGGTCTTACCTCCCGCGATGGATATTACTCTAAGGGAGAGTTTGTCGATTTTCAGACCGATGCCGCCGACAGGTTCGTCGAGATCATCCCCGAGATAGACGCACCCGCGCATACGCTCGCTTTCAGCCGTTACAACCCGGTGCTGGGAAGCAAGGAGTACGGCATGGATCATCTCGACCTATCCGAACCGGAAGTGTACTCCTTTATGGACTCGCTTTTCGCAGAGTATCTTGGGGGAGAGAGTCCCGTGTTCGTGGGGCGTAGAGTGCATATCGGCACCGACGAATATTCCAATAAGGACAAGGCCGTGGTGGAGCAGTTCCGTGCTTTTACAGACCGTTATATCCGATATGTGGAGAGCTTCGGGAAGCAAGCGTGCGTATGGGGAGCCCTTACACACGCCGACGGTGACACTCCCGTCAAGGCCGACGATGTGGTTATGTACGCATGGTACAACGGTTACGCCGATCCAGATGAGATGGTGCGGCAGGGATATAAGTTGGTGAGCATTCCCGACCGTTACACATACATAGTTCCCCTTGCCGGTTATTATTACGACTATCTGAACACCAGATACCTTTACGATAAATGGACGCCCGCTCACGTAGCCGATGCCGTTTTCGAAGAGAGGGATTCCTCCGTGCTCGGCGGTATGTTCGCGGTGTGGAACGATGTAGTAGGCAACGGCATATCGGTCAAAGATATACATCATCGTGTAATGCCGGCTTTGCAGACTATCGCTACCAAGACATGGAATGCGGCTCCGTCTTTGGCGTTCGACGAGTTCGATGCCGAAAGGGGCGGTTTGAGCGAGGCTCCAGGTGTGAATCAGTCGGCTAAAATAGGTCACGAAAAGGGTGTGGTTTATGAGGCATCGGAGCTGTTGCCGGGAACACTGTCTCCATATGGCGAGATAGGTTACGGCTATACGGTGACATTCGATATGGAGGCTCGTACCGAGGCGTTGGGAACGGAGCTGTTCCGTTCTCCTTACGCGGTGTTCTACCTGTCCGATCCGGTGAGCGGTATGTTCGGTTTCGCGCGAGACGGTTATCTCAATACATTCGGTTTCCGTCCGTACGATAACGAAAAAATCAGTGTGAAGATAACGGGCGACAGCGTGTCTACCTCGTTGTTCGTAAACGGCGAGTTGGTCGAACGTATGGGGGTGGAGAAGCGTTATCTCAACGAAGGGACTGAGGCTAAGAACGATTTTATACGTACATTGGTCTTTCCTCTCGAAAAGGCCGGCGATTTCAAGAGCCGGATTACCGATTTGAAGGTCTATAACTATATCGTAGATTGATGTGGTGTGGCGATTGTTGGAATGACTTTCTGTTTGATCGGTTCGGTAAAGTGAATGTGTCGCATTGTCAGCTTTGCTTGGGCGATGTCTTGACAGATGTCGCAAGTGACGCTTCGCGATAATTCGGGTATGTGCCGGACGTAAGATAAGACGAACGAAACAGCGATTGCTAATGCTTCCGAGGGACCCGATTGTGTGAATGCGGGTATATGTTGTCGTAAAACAATCGCTTTCCTGCAGTTGCAGCGATACTGAGCGCGCTTCTTATTTATTAGGCCCGAACAAGCGTAAAGTGTTTGGAGACACTCGCTTCGCTCGGGCCTTATTATGCCTATGATCCCGCTTTATGGCTTCGGGGGCGTGTCGAGCTATAATAGTATGGTCACATCTTTGCCATATTGCTCCGGACCGTTTGTCTGAACTTGTTTCGGCTAACGGTTCGGGGCTTTTGTCATTATATCCACGGATGGTTTTCCGGTAAATCCCGGGAGGTCCGATTTTAATGACGTGTAATTAGAGGAATTGCGCAAAATTACTTATCTTTGCATAAGATAATAAGGACTTGTTCTGCGGAGTTGTTCCGTATATGCTTCAGAAAACTTCGTATTGGGTGATGGTAAATTAGTTTGTCATTGCTTTAGGTTACATTATCTTACCTCATGGCGGGTGTGTCTTTTTTATCGGCGCGTTCGTTGTGATGTGCGCTTCGGTCTGATTTCCGGTGCGCGCGGGTATGTTTTATGATACGACGTAAGGCGCACATATCGCCTGTAACCCCTCTTACGCAAAACGGTCGATAAAGAGGGGGAAGAGAGGTATTGCCCTGGAAATAGCGAACTTGGATTTTACTCTACGATGTTAGGTGCCGATTCGGATAGTTTTGATGCCTCTGTCTCTCCGTTGGATTTTTTTCACGATGAGATGGGGCGTATAAGTACGAGCGATGCGTCGAACTGTCGTTGGTTCGTCTCTTCGTTCGGCAGGTTTCTCGACGGCAGGCGTATAGTATTCTCCGACATTACCGGGGAGCTGGTCGAGTCGTATCGTCGCTATCTTGTGGAAGAGGGGCTTAAAGCCACTACAATACGCAGATATTGCGAGCGTTTCCGTTCGCTTTACAATAAGGCGGTTAAAAAGGGGCTGGCCCCTAAGTCGGGTGCGTTCGATTCCATAGGCTCCTACAGGGAGAGGTCGGTGCCGAAGATAGTGTCCGGCGTCGGTTCGCGGCTGGATGCGGCACGTGCTGTCGCCTCTTTCGATTTCGGCAGCCAGCCGTTGTTCGAGCAGACGCAGGCGTTGTTCCTGTTCTCGCTGTACGCTTGCGGTATGTCGTTCGCCGACATGGCCGGTCTGAAAAAAAGTTCAGTGAGAGGGGGCAGGCTTTTACTGGCTTCCGGAGCGAGCTTGCCTTTGCTTCCGGGTATGATACGGATCATAAGCCGATACGACGGTTGGGACGGTGAGTATCTCCTTCCTGTCATGCGTTCGGGGATGTCCGCGGCCGATGTGTCGCAGAAAGAGCGATCGTATCTTCATAATGTGGAGGGTATTTTCCGAAAAGCCGGTATGACATGCGTTGTCGATGCCGATTTCTCTCTCCGGTTGTGGATAGACATAGCATTGGAACTGAAAGTGCCTTCGGAGGTTATTCTGCCGGCCCTCTCAAGGGTTCCCGAAAATTCGTCGCTCCGCTATGTCAGCGGCGGCGATGCCGTAGGATGCGACAGGATAGACGGCGCAGTGGCTATGATAGCGGAGAGTGTGAAGGATTGCACCGAACGCTGGTATGCCATGAAGCTACGGCCCGGTGCCTCTTACGAGAGTGCCGCTGCCATTCTCACGAAGGAGTTCGGCACAGAGGTCACCGCACTCTATTATCCTTGCGAGGAGATAGTGAAGCGGGTGGGCAAAAAGTTGACGGTCCAGACTCGTTCGGTTATACGTAACGTTGTGTTTTTCAGGGCTTGTCAGGATAGTCTGCCGGCTATCGCCAGGTCGCTCGGCGAGGTGGCGTGGATCTACCGCTCCGGACGGTCGGCGGATGCAGGTTATACCGTGGTGCCCGAATACGAGTTGTATAAGTTCAGGGCCGTGGTCTCGCGGTTTACGGACGATATGGAGTTTATGCCGGCCGATCGCGACCAGTGGAGCAAAGGACGCAGTGTGCGTATCACCGGCGGTAATCTCGAAGGGTACGAAGGCAAGATAGTAGACATGGATGCCGCACAGGGCGGGGGCCGACGTGAGATTCTGGTTAGGATCACCACCGACGCCGGCATAAAGGTCATAGCGGAGATTCCCGATATCTTCATAGAGGCGTTATAACGGAGGTTCAAACACTCAATAATTGAGATAAACATAAATATAAAGATATGGCAAGAGTATTAGTCACAGGTGGAGCCGGATTTCTTGGGTCGCATTTATGCGATCGTCTTATTTCAGAAGGTAATGACGTGATTTGTCTCGATAACTTCTTTACCGGAAATAAGGATAATATTCGACATCTTATTAGCAATAACCACTTCGAGTTGGTGCGTCATGATGTTACGTTCCCTTACTATGCGGAGATAGATCAGATATACAATTTGGCCTGTCCTGCATCGCCTCCTCATTATCAGCACGATGCTATTCAGACTATTAAAACGTCCGTAATGGGAGCCATCAATATGCTGGGCTTGGCCAAACGTGTAGGCGCTAAGATACTTCAAGCCTCTACAAGCGAGGTTTATGGTGATCCTACCGTACACCCTCAGGTGGAAAGTTATTGGGGAAATGTTAATCCTATCGGTATACGTAGTTGTTATGACGAAGGTAAAAGATGCGCGGAGACACTCTTTATGGATTATCATCGTCAGAATAATGTCCGAATCAAAATAATTCGTATATTCAATACCTACGGCCCCAGAATGGATCCGAACGACGGTCGCGTAGTCTCAAATTTCATAATACAGGCCTTGAAGAATGAGCCTATCACCATTTATGGCGACGGCCATCAAACCCGTAGCTTCCAGTATGTGGACGATCTGATAGAGGCTATGGTTAGGATGATGGCTACCGGTGACGATATTATCGGTCCGGTAAATACTGGTAATCCCGGTGAGTTCTCTATGTTGGAACTTGCACAGAAGGTTATAGAGTTGACAGGATCTAAATCGAAGATAACATTTCTTCCGCTTCCCGGCGACGATCCCAAACAACGCAAACCGGACATAAGCTATGCCAAGGAGATACTCAACGGATGGGAGCCACGTGTGAAACTCGACGAGGGGTTGCGCAAAACCGTAGAATATTTCGATAGATTATTGTCTGTCAGATAATGTCTAATACGACCAATGGAGTAATATGGAGCGCGATTGAACGATTTTCCGTTCAAGGAGTGCAGTTTTTGCTAAGTATCGTAATAGCCCGACTTATAACTCCGGCTGAATACGGTCTTATAGCGATGCTTGCCATATTTATGGCCGTAGCCCAGACATTTATAGACAGCGGATTCGGAAGCGCTCTCATACAGAAAAAAGACAGAGACGAGACCGATTATTCTACCGTATTTTATTTCAATATATTAGTGTCTGTCGTTCTGTACGGCATATTGTTTTTGTGCGCTCCGTTGATCGCCGGATTCTATAAACAACCGTTGCTTACGGAGGTTACGCGTTGGGTGGGATTGAATCTCATATTTTCGAGCTTCTCTATCGTTCAGCGTACGCGGCTTAGTATAGAACTTAACTTTAAGGTGCAGACCAAAGCCTCGTTGGCATCTGTGGTTATAAGCGGTGCGATAGGAATATATACGGCATATCAGGGATGGGGAGTGTGGGCGCTTGTCGTACAGAGTTTGTCGAACAATTTGCTCTCTACATTGTTTTTGTGGATTGCGGCTAAATGGCGTCCTGCGATTGTGTTTTCCATGAATTCGTTCAAGAGGCTTTTTTCATTCGGCTCTAAGTTACTCGTATCGGCATTGATGCACACCGTATATCTGAATCTTTACAGCCTTGTGATAGGTAAGGTTTATAATGCGATGGATGTTGGATACTACAACAGGGCATACACCATATCGCAATATCCATCCACCAATATAGTGTCGGTTATATGTAGGGTGATTTATCCCGTACAGTGCGAACACCAGCACGATCAGACATGGCTCGAGGAGACTTTCCTAAAGTATCTGAGGCTGAGTTGTTTTGTGGTGTTCCCTCTGATGGTTCTGTTGGCGGTGATAGCCAAGCCGTTGGTGTTGCTCGTTTTGACGGCTAAATGGTTGCCCAGTGCCGAACTTATATCCATACTGAGTTTGGCGTATATGTGGTATCCTGTAATGGTTATCAATAATCAGATGCTTAACGTGAAAGGACGTTCCGATTTATTTCTCAGGGCAGAAATTATAAAAAAGATAGTCGCAGTTGCCATATTGGCGGTAACGCTACCGTTCGGGTTGCGCTGGTTGTGTTATGGTGTTCTTTTATATAACATTTTTGATATGTGGATGATAATATTCTTCACAAAAAAAGTGATGAATACGGGATATCTGATGCAGATAAGGGCACTTATGCCCGTCACGACACTTACCGCAGTCTCTGGTATGATGGCCGCCGGCTCTATGTTGTTTTTGGAGAGTGCGTGGTGGCAGATAATTGTCGGGATGTTGGTTTTTTCCGCGGCCTACATAGGGGGAAGCGTGATATTCAAATTCAGTGAGTTCGTATTTGTAAATAATATTATTCACAGAAAACATAAGTAAATGGCCAAAGATCAGATATTGGTAACCGGAGGTGCCGGTTACATAGGTTCGCATACGGTCGTGGAGTTGCAGGCTTCAGATTATCCGGTAGTTATAGTCGACAATTTCGCAAATAGCGATAGGAGGGTACTTGACAGGATAGAGGCCATATCGGGTGTGCGTCCGGAGTTCGTTGAGGCCGATTGTACCGATATGACGGCGATGCGGAAACTGTTCGATGATTTCGATATAAAGTGCATCATTAATTTCGCAGCCGATAAGGCGGTGGGCGAATCTGTCAAGGAGCCTGTCAAATATTATCGTAACAATCTCGTCACGCTGATGAATTTGCTTGATATGATGCGTGAGCATGGCACCAAAGGGTTGGTCTTCTCATCTTCATGCACTGTCTACGGAGAGCCCGATGAGAACCCTGTGGCGGAGAATACCCCTATAAAGAGAGCCACGTCGCCATACGGCAATACCAAACAGATATGTGAGGAGATGATTGCTGACGTAGTAGCTTCCGGTGTCGGGCTCAACGCCGTTATGCTTCGCTATTTCAATCCGATAGGAGCACATCCGTCGGGTATTATAGGCGAGTTGCCTAACGGGGTTCCCAACTGTCTGGTTCCGTTCATGACACAGGCGGCCATAGGAGCCCGTGACGTATTGAGTGTTTTCGGTAATGATTATAACACGCCTGACGGATATTGCATACGCGACTTCATTGATGTGGTCGATCTTGCTAAAGCTCATGTCGCTGCTGTAGAGCGTGTGCTCGACGATAAAAATAGTGCGCAGGTGGAGGTGTTCAATCTGGGTACCGGCAAAGGAGTGTCGGTGATGGAGTTGATAACGGCCTTTGAGCGGGCCACAGGTGTGAAGGTTCCTTACAAGATAGCGCCGCGTCGTAATGGCGATGTGGAAAAAGTATGGGGTGATCCATCCAAGGCCAACGATATATTGGGGTGGAGAGCCGAAACCCCTATAGAAGAGACATTGCGTAATGCATGGAATTGGCAGTTGAAACTGCGGGAGAGAGGCATAATATAGATTTGGAATATGGATATAGTTCACTGTTTGGATGACAGATACGTACCTTTCTGCGGAACTGCGATAGAGTCGTTGTGTCAGAATAATGTCGATAATGCGGTACGTTATCATATCGTATCCACATCGCTCGATGAAGAGAATAAATTATCTCTGAGAGAGATAGTTGAAAAGCATGGTAAATCGATAACTTTTTACGATATTGATGAAAGCATACTTAAAGATTGCGTAGTACGTAAAAACGACCATGTCAGTTTAGCGGCATATCTCAGAATACTGATACCGCAGATACTACCTTGTGATGTGCATAAGGCGCTTTATCTGGATTGTGATCTGGTGGTGTGTGGCAATTTGTCCGGTCTGTTGTCTGAAGATATCGACGGGTATGCCTGCGGGGCTGTTCTTGACGGGGCTACCGATGACGTTAGAACATACAATCGCTTGAAATACGGTTCCGATAAAGGGTATTTCAATACCGGAGTGTTGTTGTATAATCTCGATTATTGGAGAGAGAATAATATTACCGAAACGATATTTTCTTTTATTGCAGAATATCCTGAAAGGTTGCTGTTTTGGGATCAGGATGCGATAAACAGCGTATTGGTCGAAAAGATAAGACAACTGCCGTTCAGATACAATATGACGGATCCGTTTTATATGAGAAATACTCCGTTACGTCAAAAGTATCTGAACGAGATTAATGCCTGTTTGTCTGATCCGACCATTCTCCATTTTGCTACGGCCTCTAAGCCTTGGTTAAGTAAGAATCAGCCCCATCCGTTGAAAGATGAGTTTTACAAGTATCTGGCGATGACGAAATGGAGTAATGATTTTCCCTTTAAAAAGCCACTATCGTTAAAAAGACGTTTTATGAATTTTATCGAATATTCGTTAGGAATACGCATAGAAAGGGTAAAACCGTCGGATTACTTGACTAAAAATGAAGTCTGTGTGGCTAATGTATTGATAAGTAGCGATATACAAATGGGGGGGGGGGG
>CAJURV010000015.1:0-19211 GCA_910588925.1 uncultured Rikenellaceae bacterium | reverse complement strand
CCCCCCCCCCCAACCTTATCCATAAATCTCTCTGATTGTCGTTCTGATTTAAGAAGATCTAATGGTCATTTAGAGCGCAATACTCATATCTTGAGATTGTCACAGAGTTTTGAACGAGATCCTTTGTCTCTATGTTTTGTAGGATGATAAAGGATTGATTTAATAAACGTTTAAACTCTATGACAATGACAAGAGCTGGTAGAATAACTTTGGCAATGCCTGTATATAATGTAGAGAAATATGTAGAGCGGGCTTTGCTTTCGGCACTGAATCAAGACTACGATAATCTTGATATAGTAGTTGTAGACGATAAAGGTAAAGACTCGAGCATGGATATAGTGCGTAGAGTCGTTGCCACGCATCAGCGAGGCAACGATGTGCGTATAATAGAGCACGAAAGTAATATGGGATTGGGTGCGACGCGCAATACTGCTATCGACAATGCCGAGGGGGAATACATAATATTCATGGATAGTGATGACTATATCACCGATGATTGTATCAGCAAGTTATATTCGTCGGTTATTGATAATGGAAGCGATATGGTTGTAGGCTCGTTCGATGAATTTATGTTGAGTGGCGGCAACGGCAAAGTATTCAGGCAGGTTGCAGGTAGTAAGAGCGGAACGGATGTACTGTACGAATGGATCTCCTCACCGTTGGTCTATGTTCAGTCATGGAATAAGTTGTATAAAACGGACTTGTTGAGGCGAAACAATGTGAGGTGTATTCCGTCGAACCGTAACGAGGATGTGTTTTTTACATTTCAGTTGCTCAAGCGGGTCACTTCGGTGTCGTTCGTTTCAGATATAACATATCACTATCAGACTATGAATCCGGAGGCGATCACATATAATATGGCTACCGGTGTTTTCGACGAGAAAGAGCATCTGCAGTATGTAGGCATACTTGATAGTATGTTGGAATATATGCGTGAGCATAATTTGTCTAAAGACAGGTTTTTGAGCGAGTATTTCTTGTGGTTTTATAGGATAAGGATCGGAAGTGCGATAAATGGCAAGGGGGTGTCTTATTGCGATAAGGTTAGATATATGAATCAGTTAAGGTCATTGCCGATTAAGAGTACAGATTTCCCCGGTATGGTGGAAGGTGTGCGAAGATACGGTATGGGCTGGTTGTATTCAGTTCTTCCGGCGCGGCTGTCGATGTTTGTTTATAACTGTCGTAATGTACTCAGATACGGTAATCGTTACGACAAGAAGATCTAACTCCGATTGCCGAGGAGATAAATGGTCTAAGATAAATTTAAGTTTTTATTAAACCTATAAATTTCAGCAAATGAGAAGTCCTGTATTGTTCCTTATATTCAATCGTCCGTACACCGCCGAGCGTGTGTTCGAGGAGATACGTAAAGCCCGGCCTCCGCGCTTGTATGTTGCCGCCGACGGCCCGAGACCCGATCGCCCTCAGGAGAGTGAGTTGTGCGAACTTACGCGTGCCGTAATAGCTAAGGTCGATTGGGATTGTGAGGTTAAAACACTTTTCAGAGAAAAGAATCTCGGTTGCGGAGTTGCAGTACATGAGTCCATATCATGGTTTTTTGAAAATGAAGCCGAGGGTATTATTCTCGAAGACGATATATTGCCTCATCCAGATTTCTTCCAATTTTGCGACGAATTGCTGGAGCGATATCGCAATGACGACAGGGTGGCCATGATAGGCGGCCATAATGTATTCTATCCCAAGATAGACAGAGAGTTCTCTTACGGATTTATGTCGATATCCCATATATGGGGATGGGCTACGTGGCGCAGAGCGTGGAATCAGTATGATTATAATTTAGAGCGATATTCGCGTCGCGATTTCGTAGCTGCATTGAAAAATACCTTTTCTGATATACGGCAACGCATGTATTGGAAGCGTATATACGATATGATGAAAGACCATAGGATCGATACTTGGGATTATCAGTGGGTTATAGGTATTATCACTACCCGTAGTCTGAGCGTAGTGCCATATGTAAATCTGACTAAAAATATAGGTTTCGATGCAAATGCCACTCACACTTTGAGTCCAAACATACGAGAGCTTAATGCCGAAATTCTACCCATAATGCCTTTACATCACCCCGATAAAGTGGAGAAAGATTTCGATGCGGAAGAGAGGGATAAGAACAATGAAGGAACATATATGAAATGGAGTAGTTTCTGTCGATATAAGGTGTCGGGGCTATTGAGGAATCTTAAAAAGATACTGTCTCGTTGAATAATATTTTTTATCGATAAGTGATGAGGATTCTTTACGATCATCAGACTTTTGGACTACAGAAGTTCGGAGGTATCTCGAGGTATTTCGTCGAGTTAATGTCTCGTCTTCCGGACGGGTATGATGTCGATAATTCCGTAGTGTTTTCGGATAATGTGTATTTGAACGGTGCCTCTGACAAGTTGGCAAAAGGCAGACCTTTCAGGCATGTGGTGAGAGGCGATTTCAGAATAAAGGCTCTTGTTAATAAAATAGACTCGTTGCGGAGAGTGAGAGCAGGGAGGTTCGATGTGTTTCATCCCACATATTACGACCCATATTTCCTAAAAAGTCTTAAGCGGCCCTATGTAATAACTGTTCATGATATGATTCATGAGAAGTTTCGTGAGATGTTCTCTCCGAAAGACAAGACAGAGATATTTAAAAAAGAGGTAGTGGCAAAGGCCGACAAGATAATAGCTATCAGCCAAAATACGAAAAAAGACATAATAGATATTTACGGGATACCCGACGACAGAATCGAGGTCATATATCATGGCCATAGTTGTAGTGGGAGACAAGCTGTTCCGGTAGACGGTCTTCCGGAGAAATATATCCTTTTCGTAGGGCAACGAGGCGGATATAAGAATTTCGACATGTTGCTGAGAGCTTTCGCACGCATACACCGCATCTATCCGGAGGTAAAGCTCGTATGTACCGGGCGGGTGTTTAGCGGACAAGAGATGGCGGATATAGCTTCGTTGAGGCTCGAAAATGCCGTGTATAGATATTTCGTGTCCGATGCCCAGTTGGATTATCTGTACAACAAGGCTCTTTGTTTTGTATTTCCGTCTCTTTACGAGGGCTTCGGAATTCCTATTTTGGAATCGTTTGCGGCAAGATGCCCCATTGCGTTGAGTAATACGAGTTGTTTTCCGGAGATAGCCCGTGACGGAGGTGTGTACTTCGACCCGTACGACGAGGACAGTGTCTATGAGACGCTGATGAAACTTACAGACGATAGCTCACTTAGGGGCGAATTAGTTGCCAAAGGTAGCTCGATTTTACAGAACTATTCGTGGGATAAAATGGCTGCAGCGACGGCCGAGGTTTATAGAAGTGTGGTTAAGTAGGCATTAAGAATGAAGAATAATAACCTGAAAATATCTGTTGTCACCGTCTGTTATAATGTCGTAGATACTATCGAACAGACGATGTTGTCGGTACTCGGGCAGACATATCCTAATGTGGGGTACATTGTTATAGACGGCGGTTCTACCGATGGAACCGTAGACATCATACGCAAATATGCCGACAGGCTCGCATATTGGGTCTCTGAACCCGATAAGGGCATATACGATGCTATGAACAAGGGGATCGTGGCAGCTACAGGCGATTATATCAATTTTATGAATGCAGGCGATACGTTCTCTTCTTACACTGTACTCGAAGAGTTCGTGCCTCGGATAGATAACGATACGACTATCGCATTCGGCGACTGGAATGTGGTGTCGAAAAATTTGGTCTCGAGCCGTAAGCCTCTTGCTATGGAGTATATATCACGTCAGATACCGTTTTGCCATCAGGCGGCTTTCTACAGGGCTTCGTACCATAAGGACCATCTTTTCGATACCGGCTTCGGGTTGGTCGGCGATTACAAGATAGTTTACGATGCCTATAAAGTGTATGGAGCTAAGTTTCAGTATATACCCGTCACTGTTGCCGACTACGACATTACTCTGGGCGAGAGCATGTCTATAGACAGATACAAAGAGGCGCAGAGAGAGAAATACAGGGTGTGGGGTATCGAGAACGACAATATAAAGAGACTCCCTTATGAAATGGGCCTGCTTTCGACGTGGTTGAGTTATAATGTCCGCAAGGTGTTGCCTTCGTCAACGGTGATGAGGATAAAAGAGTGGAAAGACCGGCGTCGTAAGCATAATGGTTGATTCTTGCACTTGTATATCTCAAGTGGATAATCTTTGTTTTGTACGCTCCTATACCCTATGCTGGAGTTTAGGTTTTATTTGAAACATAGGGAGCGAAATAGCGATAACGTAACCCTTTCGTGTGCTTTGGCATCGTTTGGAAAGATGTTTATGTACATCGGATGACAGCTTAGTCGTTAAAATCGACGACAGAGCCTGGATTGGTTCTCGGATGGCAATTGTGCATTCGGTACATATAGGCGAGGGAGCTGTTGTTGCCGGTGTTGTAGTTACTAAGGTAGGAGGGATACCTGCAGTGGAGATAACCAAAAGGACCAATGATCTGCGATATGAGTTCAAAGGCGAATATTTTCACTTTTACTGATAGGAGTTTTGAAAGTATCGGTTTATTCAGCAAATGAATTTATATGAAGAAGATAGCGTTGATATATTTGGGACGCAGAGGCGGTGCGGTTCCATACTCGTTTGAGATGACCAAAGCCCTTTTGCAGAAAGGCGTGGAGGTATTCTGCATACTGTCCGAGCATATTCAGAACAGGCACGACTGGGAGAAATTGTCAGGAGAGAATAGGATGTTGTCGGTATCGTTTCTTCCTACATACACCGACAAGATAGGGTTTATAAAATCGTTTTTCGCCGATAAGCCTTATAAGTATGCGGCCATGCGTGTGAGAGAGTTCGCTCCGTATGCGCTATATCTGCCCATGATATCGCTCAATGCGCGGAAACTGGTGAGGTGTCTTTCCGACATTCCGCTCATTACCACCATTCACGATTTTACGCAACACCTCGGAGACCGTAATTTCTTCACCCGTAAGATAAGCGAGTATATCTTGAAACGTACGGACAAGTTCGTGGTGTTGACCGGGAGTTACGCCCCTTTGGTCGCAAAGAAATACGGCAAGCCTATGGAGGCGGTGGCGCATATTCCGCATGCCAATTTCTCCTATTATAATCTCGACGGAGCGGCCCCCCGGTTCGACAATATTCATAACGCATTGTTGTTTTTCGGACGTATAAGCAAGTATAAAGGGGTGTCGGTGTTGTTAAGGTCTATGCGCATACTTCACAAGCGTCGTCCGGAACTCAAACTGGTTATAGCAGGTAGCGGAAATCTGACTGCGGAGGATATGTCTATAATAAACAGCATGCCAGATAATATCTCACTTATGAACGGATGGTTGCCCGACACTATGGTGTGGGAGCTTTTCGCCGGGGCCGACATAACTATAGTTCCGTATATAGATGCGTCGCAATCCGGAGTGGTGGCCATATCGTTCAGTTCGGGGCGTACGGTAGTGGCGACCGATGTGGGCGGGCTAAGAGAGCAGGTGGAGCCGGGAGGCGGCATAGTTATACCGCCGAATGATCCGGAGAGGCTGGCCGATGTGGTGGACGGTCTTTACGACGACACGTCCGTTATCGTGGAGCATAACAAACGGGCCTACGAGTATGCCGTCTCTGAACTTACATGGGAGAGGTCGGCTTCGTTGCTGTTGGATCTGATTTATAACCGATAAGGGATGGCGTTTTATATCGCATTCATATCTTTCCTGATATTTCTGTTCGGTAACTACACTGTAGGCGGTCGCCGGAAGCCGTATCTGTTTACTGCCTTGGGGATATTGATGGTTATTGCGGTGATTGCTCTGCGGTTCGATATAGGTGTAGACTACAGTACATACTATGAGAACTTTGAGTCAGCCATTAAGCAAGGTTCTTTGAAATCATCTTGGGAACCGTTTAATCGATTGTTTTTTTTCATAGGTAATATATTCGGTTCACCGAGTTTGATTATAGCTCTTTATGGTATTGTCACAACAGCAATCGCTCTATATGCCATATCGCGTTATACGGATAACTTTTTCATAGGTGCTTTTACGTATGTATGTATATTCTATTTGTTTGCCTTTTCTATTATGAGGCAGGCTTTGGCTATGGCGATATTGATTTACGGGTATCGCTACATGGCCAGTTCGAGTAATTGGAAGTATTTTTTAGTGGTTTTAGTTGCCGTAATGTTCCATTATTCGGCATTAATAGCACTGTTTTTTCCGTTAATATACCGTTATTGTTCGCCGCGTATTATGGTATTGTCGTTAGGATTGATGTTCGTGGTGATATATTTCGGTATAGGGTTGATAGAGCGCATTCCCGTGATAAGTAATTATGCCAGGTATCTGGAGCTTGTCAACCAGTTCGAGGGCGGTACCTTTCAGCGTCTGTTCATGTGGGTCTTGTTGGTTTTTTTGTGGATTTTCAGGCGACGTGACGACAAAGAGGCGAGCCGGTT
Source organism: uncultured Rikenellaceae bacterium (assembly GCA_910588925.1). GTDB lineage: Bacteria > Bacteroidota > Bacteroidia > Bacteroidales > Rikenellaceae > CASDZP01. The sequence continues at coordinate 12,761 of CAJURV010000015.1, read as the reverse complement.
GCTGGTACTCTGCACGTTCGGAGCCATATTCCCGGTGTTGCTCGGCAGCCATTTGGGCGGCAGGTTGGCCCAATATTTCTATATATTCATGTGTATATGCGCACCTATGATATTGACCAAAAGGCCGAGAATAGTTCGGACGGCTTATCTGTTCGCCTTGTTATGCTGGTTTTTCGCTTACATCTACATAGCTGTAGATGACGATAGTAAGGCCTACATACCATATCAAACCGTTTTCGATGCCAATCTCGATCATCCTGTTTTCAAATAAAAGCCTCCGCGCATGAGAAAATTATTCATAGTAGTTAACGAAGACCGTTTTTTCCTGTCGCACAGGAAAGCGGTGGCCGTAGAGGCTTTGAGACGGGGATTCGATGTGACTGTAGTTGCCAAAGATACGGGAAGACGTTCGGAGGTGGAGGCTATAGGAGCGAGGATGGTCGATATGCCGATAAATCCTACGGGGATGAATCCCTTGCAGGAGTTGCGTACGTTCCGGTTTTTACGGTCGTTATACGAATCGGAGCGTCCCGATATAGTGCATCATGTGGGGTTGAAGAATATCCTTTGGGGCGGTTTGGCGGCTAAGATGCTCGGTGTAGGCGGCGTTGTAGGTGCCGTAAGCGGTCTGGGAGGGCTGTTCGGCGACGAGAAGTTATCCGTGGTTACGCGCGGCATACTGGGTGTCATGCGCTTCTCCAATAATCGCGAGGGTGTAAGGGTTATATTTCAGAATACTGACGACGAGGCGTTGTTCCTCGAGCATAAAGTTGTAAGTCCGCATCAGGTGGAGTTTACCAAAGGATCGGGGGTCGATCTCGACGATTTCAGGTATGCCCCTGAGCCTGCCGACGGTCCTGTTACGGTTATATTTACCGCACGTATGGTTAAGGAGAAAGGAGTGTGCGATCTGATAGAGGCCGCGGAGAGGTTGAAGCCGGAGTTCGGTTCTCGCGTTAAATTCCTGTTGTGCGGCCGCCTTACTCCTAACAAGTCGGGTATAACCCGGGAGTATATGCACGAGCATTGCGACGGGGAATATATATGTTGGTTAGGGGAGCGTAACGATGTGAGGGAGCTGTTGGAGAAAAGTCATATAATGGCTTTCCCGTCTTATTACCGCGAAGGAGTTCCCAAGTCGTTGATAGAGGCTTCGGCGATAGGCAGGCCCATCGTCACATGCGATTCGACCGGCTGTCGCGATGTGGTAGATGACGGAGTTAACGGTTTTTTGATAGAGCCTCGCAATGCGGATATGCTCGCAGAACGGTTGAGACGGTTGATAATGGACGGAGAGTTGCGCCGCAAGATGGGGCACGCCTCGCGTCTTAAGGCCGAACGTGAGTTCTCGATAGATAAGGTGGTCGAAACTCACATGAATATTTATGAATCACTCATTTCAGGCATACGATGAAGATACTTGTTACCGGCGCGGCCGGGTTCATAGGTGCGGCCGTGGCCAGACGGCTGTTGGAGCGGGGCGACGATGTGGTAGGGCTCGATAATATCAATACCTATTACGACGTGACTTTAAAATACGGTCGTCTCGGCGAGCTTGGCATAGGCCGGGATGATGTCGATTGGTACAGGTTCGTTAAATCTGTCGTATATCCCGGTTTCAGTTTCGTACGCATGAATCTCGAAGACAGGGATGCCATGCGTATGCTCTTTGCTAACGGCGTATTCGATGCGGTAGTCAACCTAGGGGCACAGGCCGGCGTGCGTTACTCTATAGAGAACCCGCAGGCCTATATAGAGAGCAATGTAGACGGGTTCATAAATGTGCTCGAGGGATGCCGTCACACAGGGGTGAAACATTTGGTCTATGCCAGTTCGTCGAGCGTTTACGGGCTTAACGGTAAGGTTCCTTTCTCGGAGCACGACTCTATCGCCCACCCGGTTAGCCTCTACGCCGCTACCAAGAAATCGAACGAGCTTATGGCCCATGCCTACAGCCACCTCTATTCGTTGCCTGCTACAGGATTGCGTTTCTTTACCGTCTACGGGCCGTGGGGACGTCCCGACATGTCGCCTTTCCTGTTTGCGGATGCGATATTGAAAGGTCGTCCCATAAAGGTGTTCAACGGCGGCGATATGCTACGCGATTTCACCTACATAGACGATATCGTCGAGGGGGTTGTACGCGTTATAGACCGCATACCCTCTGGCGATAGCGGTTGGCGGCCGGAAGCTCCGGACCCGGCCTCGTCCTCGGCTCCGTACCGCATCTATAACATAGGCAACTCCTCGCCGGTTAAGCTCATGGATTTCATATCGGCCATAGAGGAGGCGTGCGGACACGAGGCGGAGAAGATATATCTGCCGATGCAACCGGGCGACGTATATCAGACCAATGCCGACACCTCCGCTCTCGAGAGCGACACAGGCTTCAAGCCTGCTACGCCCTTGAAAGAGGGTATAGCCAAGACGGTGGAATGGTTCAGACGATTTTACGGCCTTTAGTCTTATATTTTTCACGAAAAGTAATTGGGATGCGATAATAGGAATAAGAAAAGTTTTGATTATATTTAAACTCTCTTAGAGTCTGTTCGGATTTTAAGGATGGGTATCGTTCCATTTTTATGTTGTTAAAAATCAAGAGGGGCGAACTTAGTAAGGTGAAGGCATTATATGAAATAATTTGACTGTGAAAATATAGATTGATTTATGAGAATAGCTATTGTTGGTACCGGATATGTCGGTCTTGTGACCGGCACATGTTTTTCGGAAATGGGTGTCGATGTAACTTGTGTGGATGTCGATGCCGCTAAAATAGAGCGTCTTCGTCGCGGAGAGGTCCCAATTTACGAGCCTGGGCTTGAGGATATGGTTCTCCGTAACTATAAAGCCGGGCGTCTCAAATTCACCACCGACCTCAAAGAGGTGCTCGATGACGTGGAGGTGGTATTTTCGGCCGTTGGTACCCCTCCCGACGAAGACGGTTCTGCGGATTTGAGATATGTGCTCGAGGTTGCCCGCACCATAGGCCGCAATATGAACGGTTACAAGTTGGTGGTAACCAAATCTACCGTTCCAGTAGGTACTGCCGAGAAAGTGAGAAACGCGGTGCGTGAAGAGCTTGCAAAGCGCGGTGTGGATATGGAGTTCGATGTGGCGTCCAACCCCGAGTTTCTTAAGGAGGGCGATGCGGTAGACGATTTCATGAAGCCCGACCGCGTGGTGGTGGGTGTTGAGAACGACCGAGCCCGCGCTATCATGGAGCGTCTTTACAAGCCTTTCATGATGAATAACTATCGCATGATATTCACCGACATACCGTCGGCCGAGATGATAAAGTACGCTGCTAACTCCATGCTTGCCACCCGTATATCGTTTATGAACGATATAGCCAATCTTTGCGAGATAGTGGGTGCCGATGTCAATATGGTGCGAAAGGGTATAGGTGCCGACTCGCGCATAGGTTCCAAGTTTCTGTATCCAGGTTGCGGGTACGGTGGCTCATGTTTCCCTAAGGATGTCAAAGCCTTGATAAAGACGGCGGAGGACAAGGGCTATACCATGGAGGTGCTTCGTGCGGTGGAGAGTGTCAACGACAGACAGAAACGTGTTCTTTTCGAGAAGCTGTCGAAGCGTTACGGCGGCGATCTGAAAGGTCGTAAGATAGCGTTGTGGGGGTTGGCTTTCAAGCCGGAGACAGACGATATGCGCGAGGCCACATCGCTCGTGCTCATTGATTTGCTCACTGAGGCAGGCGCTGAAGTAGTGGTCTACGATCCCATAGCCATGGATGAGTGTCGTCGCAGGGTGGGAGATAAGGTCCGTTACGCCTCCGACATGTACGAGGCTGCTTTGGATGCCGACGCCGTATTGCTCGTTACGGAGTGGAAGCAGTTCCGTCTTCCGTCGTGGGCAGTAGTCAAAAAGACCATGCGTACCCCTCTTGTGATAGACGGCAGAAACATATACGACGGTCGCGAACTCGCCGAACAGGGGATAGAGTACGCCTGCATAGGTAAATAAGGTTGTAGTCGGATATCTTCTTGCCTCGGGTGGATAAGTAATTCCGATTTGTCTGGTTCGGGTTCAGGAAAATATGCGACAGTTGTCCGTATATTTATATTTACGGACGATTTACCTATTCTAAGCTATTTAGATAACAAAACAAGGATAATGAAGAGAGCATTGATTACTGGAGTTACCGGTCAGGACGGCAGTTTTTTGGCCGAACTGTTGCTGGAGAAGGGTTACGACGTGCATGGCACCATCAGGCGTTCGTCGGTCGATTTTCGCGAACGTATAGCCCATCTCGAGGGACATTCCAATTTCCATCTTCACTACGCCGATTTGGGCGATTCCATGTCGATAATACAGGTAGTGAAGAAAGTGGCGCCGGACGAGATATATAATCTTGCGGCACAGAGCCATGTGCAGGTGTCGTTCGACTCGCCCGAGTTCACTTGCGATGTAGACGCCACCGGAGTGCTTCGTGTGCTCGAGGCTGTGCGACAGTGCGATCTGCAAGACAAGTGCCGCATATACCAGGCCTCTACATCGGAGCTATACGGCAAGGTGGAGGAGGTGCCGCAGAACGAGAACACACCGTTCCATCCATACAGCCCCTATGCGGTTGCCAAGCAATACGGCTTCTGGATAGTGAAAGAGTATCGCGAGGCTTACGGCATGTTCTGTTGTTCGGGTATTCTTTTCAACCACGAGAGCGAGCGCAGGGGCGAAACTTTCGTCACCCGGAAGATCACACTCGCTGCGGCTCGTATAGCTCAGGGGAAACAGGACAAACTCTATCTGGGTAATCTCGGATCGCTCCGCGACTGGGGCTATGCCAAGGATTACGTAGAGTGCATGTGGTTGATATTGCAGAACGATAAACCCGAAGATTTCGTCATAGCCACAGGCGAGCAACATTCTGTCAGGGAGTTCTGTCAGTTGGCGTTCCGCCGCGTAGGCATAGAGTTGCGTTTCGAGGGCGAGGGAGAAGACGAGAAGGGGATAGACACGGCTACAGGCAAGGTGCTCGTGGAGGTGTCGCCCGATTTCTACCGTCCTACCGACGTGGTGAATCTGTGGGGTGATCCGACCAAAGCGCGCAAAGAGCTGGGGTGGAATCCGCAGAAGACCTCGTTCGAGCAACTTGTCAATCTCATGGTAGATGCAGACATGGCGAAAGTGGCTGCCGAGAGGGCATCCGAACATGTGAAGATGAACCTGGCCGAATATCTTGAAAAGGGAATAGTGAAATGATGGAGAAAAACGTTAAGATATATGTGGCTGGCCATCGCGGAATGGTCGGTTCAGCCATCGTACGCGAGCTTCGTGCACAAGGGTACGATAATATAATAACGCGTACGCACAATGAGCTCGACCTTATCGACCAAAGGGCGGTGGACGGTTTTTTTGCTACAGAGAAGCCCGAGTATGTCTTTCTTGCCGCAGCCAAGGTGGGGGGGATAGAGGCCAATAAAAGTGCGCTTGCCGACTTTATGTACGATAATATGATGTTGGAGATGAACGTGATACATGCTGCATGGCGGAACGGTTGCCGCAAGCTGCAGTTTCTCGGTTCGTCGTGCATCTATCCGCGTATGGCGCCGCAACCTATTCCCGAGAATAGTTTGCTTACTTCGTCGTTGGAGCCTACGAACGAAGCGTACGCGCTTGCCAAGATATCGGGGCTGAAATATTGCGAATATCTCAATCGTCAATACGGCACTGACTATATTTCGGTTATGCCTACCAATCTTTACGGTCCTAACGACAATTACCATCCCACTCACTCGCATGTGCTTCCCGCGCTTATACGTCGTTTTCACGAAGCCAAGGAGAGCGGCGCTGCGGAGGTGGTATGCTGGGGCGACGGTTCGCCTTTGCGCGAGTTTCTTTACGTGGACGATCTGGCTAATCTGTGTGTCTTTCTCATGAATAACTATTCAGGAAACGAGACGGTCAATGCCGGGAGCGGTAAGGAGATATCTATCAGAGATCTCGCCGAGACAGTCGCCGGTATAGTAGGTTATAAGGGCCGGATAGTGTGGGATGCCTCCAAGCCTAACGGCACTCCGCGAAAACTGCTCGACGTGTCTAAAGCTAAAGCTCTCGGGTGGAGATATACTACCGAGCTGGAAGACGGGATACGTATGGCTTATGAAGATTTTCTATCGAATCCTATGCGGGCGGAGCGGTAAGCTTTCCCTGTCCGTATTTGGGAGATAACGGGAGGCTTCGGATTTGTTCCGGAGCCTCTTTTTTGTTTTGGGTCGTATGTCGGTTGTTCTGTTGTCATTAATGAAAACCGTATTGCGACAGGTTGAATTTTATGGAATTGTGGGGAATGGCATGGAGGTGATTATTTATCGTTGCTGTCCGATGAAAATTCTGTTCGATGTAAGGCGTGGCGTATCCCCAGCTTTCTGCCTGCCGCGCGGCGCGATGGCCGTTAGACACATTCCGCTTTTCAGGCTGAAGAATGATGGCTGGCGCACCTCGCGGTGGGCAGAAACTATTCCACTGCGGAGTGATGGCTCTTTTGAGGATATCTTGTTATGTGTCATATGTTAAGAGGAATCAGCCATTGTGCCTTGTGGCTTTGCTGTATGAATACGCCTTGCGTCGTTAGTTATATACTCCGGGCATGGTACTAACATACATATCGACACTCAATAATATGTATGTTAGTACCTAAATCATTGAATAAAAAAAACGTGAGGCGACAATTTACATGTCGCCTCATGTCCGTTATGTGAGAGTGAGTGTTTAGTATTCTTTTCTCATCCTTGCCACCGGTATTCCGAGCATTTCGCGATATTTGGCTACGGTTCGTCGGGCGATCTTGTATCCTTTGTCGTTGAGAACCGCCATCAAGGCCTCGTCGGTCATGGGTTTGCGTTTGTTCTCGTTTGCCACGCATTCGGAGAGGATGGTCTTTATTTCGCGTGAAGATACCTCCTCGCCGGACGATGTCTGCATTGCTTCGGAGAAGAAATACTTGAGCGAGTAGATGCCGAAAGGCGTCTGTATGTATTTACTGTTGACCACGCGTGATATGGTCGATACGTCGAGCCCTGTCCGTTCGGCTATGTCTTTTAGTATCATCGGTTTGAGGTTGACCTCGTCGCCTGTTTCGAAATACTCTTTCTGGTATTCCAATATGGTGTGCATGGTTAGCAACAGTGTGGCGTTTCTCTGTTTTATGGCCGACATGAACCAGCGTGCCGAGTCGAGCTTCTGTTTGAGAAACTGTCCCGCCTCCGAGTTTCCGGGTTCGTCTTTCTTGCGGTTGCTTCCGTGGGCTATCTCCTCGAGCATCTTGACGTAACTGTTGTTTATCTTTATCTCGGGGATGTTGTTGCGGTTGAGCGACAACTCCAACTCGCCTGTGCTGTTGTCGAGTATGAAATCGGGGATTATCTGTATGGTCGGTTCCGATTGTCCTCCCTCGTTGTAAAGGTTGGCCGGCTTTGGTTGGAGCCCTACGATGACGTCGACGGCGGCGCGGAATCTCTCTTCGGAGATACCCATGCGCGATATTATTTTGTCGTAATGTTTCTTTACGAAAGAGTCGAAGTAGTCGGTCAGAATAGTGGTTGCGTCGCGTATAGGCTCGGTCTGGCGATGGTGTATAAGCTGCAACAACAACGCTTCGCGCAGGTCGCGCGCGCCCGTGCCGTGGGGATCGAAGCTCTGTATCACGGACAGGACCGACTCTATCTCTGTGGTGTCTATCTCGTTGCCTGTGGCGAAAGCTATGTCGTCGGCTATGCTCTGTATGTCGCGACGCAGATAGCCGTCGTTATCGAGCGAGCCTATGATGTATTTGCCTATGAGGTTGTCGCGTTCGGAGAGTCCTTTGAACGATAGCTGCTCCTCCAGATGCTCGGTATAGCTAAGACCTCCCGACAAAGGTATGGTTCCGCGCTTGTCGTCTTTGGAGTAGTTGTTGGCATAGAGACGATACGACGGGATCTCCTCGTTACGCTTGTAGTCGTCTATGTTTATCTTTGCGCCTCCGTCCGCTTTCTCGTCGGCGGTGTCGATGTTCTCTTCCAACACCGGATTCTCCTCTATCTCCTGTTTTATACGTTGTTCGAGCTGGATAGCCGGAAGCTCCAACAACTTGATCATCTGTATCTGTTGTGGTGATAGCTTTTGTAACAGCTTCTGTATCTGACGAGTACTGAGTGTTGCCATTAGCTTGATGCTTTTTTGTAAACGATATTTAATATATACAAAAATAACTAAAATTTTTCTTACTGAAGAAAGATTTTAGGTATAACTTCATGAACAACGACAAGTATTTTATTGTATTCGTTTCGGGCATGGGTTATCTTTACAGTGGGTATTTGCCGGTCATTAGCATTTTTCGTGCCACACATCTATTTTTTCCCAGTTTGATATAAATTTGATTACTTTGTAGCCGAAATTGTCCGCATGAAATGAAGATAAGAGATATTGTCTATCCCGATAGGCCGCTTTTTCTGGCTCCGATGGAGGATGTAACCGATCCCTCTTTCCGTATAATATGTAAGGAGTACGGGGCCGACATGGTATATACCGAGTTCATATCGGCCGACGGGTTGATACGCGACGGCGGCAAGTCGGTCGCCAAGCTCGATATATACGACAACGAACGTCCTGTCGGCATACAGATATACGGTAACGATGTCTCTGCTATGGTGGAGGCCGCCATACGTGCAGAGGCCGCCTCACCGGAGCTGATCGACATAAACTTCGGGTGTCCTGTGAAGAAGATCGCGGGGCGCGGGGCCGGTTCGGGTATGATGCGCAACGTTCCGCTCATGGTAGAGATTACCGAGGCTGTCGTAAAGGCGGTGAAACTTCCCGTTACCGTCAAGACACGGCTCGGATGGGACGACCAGAGCAAGAACATAGAGGAGATAGCCTTACGTTTGCAGGACGTCGGTATAGAGGCTATGACGATACACGGACGCACCCGGGCGCAGATGTACAAGGGGGAGGCCGACTGGACTTTGATAGGCGCTGTGAAGAACAACCCGCAGATACGTATTCCCATTATAGGCAACGGAGACATAGACACTCCTCAGAAAGCTCGTGAAGCGTTCGATCGTTACGGCGTAGACGCTATAATGGTAGGTCGCGCAACATACGGCAGACCGTGGATATTTCGTCACATAAGGCATTATCTCGATACGGGTGAGCTGATGCCGCAACCGTCGGTTATAGAGAGGGTAGCGCTTGCCAAACATCATCTCGAACGTTCCGTTGCATTTAAGGGACCGCGTGTCGGTATTTTCGAGATGCGACGTCATTTGAGCAGCTATTTCAAAGGATTGCCGTCGTTTAAGGAGACGCGTCTCAGGCTGGTGACCACCGATGATCCGGATGAGTTGTACGCTTTACTCGACGAAATAGCCGAGAGGTGGGGAGATGTGGACTTTTCCGGTCAGGTACCTGACAATATATTGGCACGCTGATCATGAGGGGAGGGTTCGATTTATAACTACAAGAATAGAGTAGAATACAGCGTTTAAGTGATTATCGCACTACATCTGATAGGGGCCAGAGGTTGGCAGGAAAGTTCGTGGCGTCAGATGTGTCTGCGTTTTGGCGTGTTAAGCGATTTGCTTAACAGGTGCGCGCGTTTATGGTGTGCCATGCAGATAGCCCTATTGTAGCGAGTGTTTAAAGCATGGAGCGTACATCTGCCTACTCCTTATACCATGAGGCATACATTACGTACCCGTTCGAGATTCCCTCTATAAGAGTTTTGTTTTGTTCCGGGTCGACACTCTTTACCTTTTTGGCTGGCACGCCGGCATATATAGATCCGGGCTCTATGACAGTGCCCGTTAATACTACGGAGCCTGCAGCCACTACCGATCCGTGGCCTACCACCGCATTATCCAGTACTACGGCGCCCATGCCTATAAGGCAGTTGTCTTCGATTGTGGCTCCGTGTATGACTGCGTTGTGTCCCACCGACACGTTGTCGCCTATCTTGGTCTTGGACTTTTGGTATAGCGTGTGTATCACTGCGTTATCCTGAATGTTGACCTTGTTGCCGAGGGTTATGGTATTGACGTCGCCGCGCAATACCGCCCCGAACCATATACTGCAGTCGTCGCCCATGGTGACATCGCCGATGATAGTAGCGTTGTCGGCCAAATAGCAGTTGTTTCCGAATTTGGGGTCGAATCCCCTTACGCTCTTTATTATAGCCATACTCGTAACGATTATTTTTCTGTGCCGTGATCCTTTTTAGCTTTTTGCCACATCTCTTCCATCTCGTCTATGTTCATGTCGCTAAGGTTCTTGCCTTTATCGGCGGCTTGTCTCTCCATGTTCTCGAAGCGGCCTATGAACTTACGGTTGCAACGTTCGAGCGCGTTTTCCGGGTCTATACCGTAGAGCCTTGCCGCATTGACGAGCGAGAATAGAATGTCGCCGAACTCCTCCTCGGCCCTTTGGCTTCCCTCAGCTTCGTGCTCGAATTCAACTATCTCCTCTTTGACTTTGCTCCACACCTGACGCCTGTCGCTCCAGTCGAAGCCGGCCCCTGCCGCTTTCTGTTGTATGCGGAATGCCTTGATCATAGCAGGTAACCCTCGCGGTACTCCTGATAGCGTTCCTGTTTTGTGGCTTTTCTCCCGTTTTTTTAGTTGTTCCCAGTTGCGTGTCACTTCGTCGGCATCGGATGCCTCTACGTCACCGAAAACATGCGGGTGTCTGTAAAACAGCTTGTCGCATATTCCGCGCGCCACGTCGGCAATGTCGAATCGGCCCTCCTCTTCGGCTATTTTGGCGTAAAAAACCACGTGCAATAACATGTCGCCAAGCTCCTCACGTATGGCGGTGTAGTCTTTCGATATTATTGCGTCGCACAGTTCGAAACACTCCTCCACGGTATTGCTACGCAACGAATCCCACGTCTGTTTACGATCCCACGGACACTCTGCCCGCAATCGGTCCATTATCTCCAATAACCGGGCGTATTCCTCGGTTTTCTCTTCGGTCAACATCATTTTTATCTTTAAAAACGAAGTCCGCCAGCATATAGTGACGGACTTTTGTGTAATGTATTTAAGTTTATGCGTTTTCTTCCGACGGATCGTTACCGACGTGTCCGTCTGTTTGGCAGTGCACTCCCGTTTGGTAGCCGGTATAGTTTAGTGCAACGTATAACCGTTTTAGATTCAGATCTCTGGTCCTGCCGGATATGGTTGCAACATCGTAAATCCATAGTATGGTTATAGCCAATATCAGTATAAAGAATATCGCAGTGAAAACGACGGCCAGTACGGTTATTGTAGAGTGATTCCGGCTCTCATCCATCTGTATGGCCGCGAAACTCATTAAGAATAGGAAAACGTACATCAACAAAAATAACACGAGTTTCAACGTCCCCATCTTCTTGTCTCCTAGTAAGTAACGGTCGATGCCTAACTGACCGGCCAATACGGATATTATCAGAATGGTGGATGGGCTTTTGAACTCGGTCGAATATACCGTAGTGCTTTCGGCGTTTTCCAGAAGTCTGTTGATCGTAAGTATGTGTTCCGATTTGAATTTATTCCCGTTGGTCATCAGGAACAGGTCTCTCTCTTTCTGATCCATAAGTCGTTATCTTTGGTATGAGCCTTCTGAAGAGGTGTTGTAGTTATTGTTGTAACCATTGGTGCCGTATGAACGCTCCGGGCTCTTGTCCGGTTCGGTAGGCAGGGCTGCATCCGTGTAGCCGATGGCTTGCGTCAATGTGTTGAGATTACGTGTCTTTGTCCTTCTCAAAGAGGTGAATACATCGTATATCCAGAATAAAAACGTTCCTATTGCGGATAACACCATCGTCATGCTGAAGAAGATAGACAATGCGGAATTGTCATCAGCGGCGATTATGGCGGACAACAATAAATAGTACAACAATATTAACGAAAGTTTAACCATGCCGTACTTTCTGTCACCCAACATGAAGCGGTCGGCTCCGAATTTCCCTAAGAATATTGATACCAATAGGAGGGTGGTCGGTTTTATAAAATTGACTCGAGACATAACCGACACATCGACATCTTCCAATATCTCATTTAAAACGGGAATGTCTTCTTGCCTGAATAGATTCCTGTTGATCTGCAAAAACAGACTCCGTTCATTTTTGTTCATATCGGTATGCTGAAATTGTGTCGAATGTGGTGTGTCGGAGTTATTATGCCAACGCCGCCATCAGTTTGTTGAAGTTATGATTTTTGGTCTTGCCCATTATGATGAACCAGTCGATTATAGTCCAAAGGCCCAACCCGCCGAAAGTTATCAGTTTTAGAATGCCTAAGCCTATCTGGCCGAGTAAGAAACGGTCTATGCCCAGGCTGCCGAAAAACAACGATACGACAAGAAGTATCACAGGATCGTTAAACTGTGTGGTGTTTATTACCATGTCTTTCTCGGGAGATGCCTGCAGTAAGAGGTCTTTTACCAACACTATTCTGTCCTGAGGGAATTTGTTCGAGTTTACCGAGAGAAATAGATCTGCGTTAGACTGTTCCATGATTATCTGTCATTAGTTAATAAAGGAGTTAGTACGTACAAAGGTAGGATTTTGTTTTATAAATAAAAAGAATCGGCCATTTTATTCTTGTTTATCGTGTTGTAAGTCGTATTTAAGTCGTTTTTAAAAAAGTGTCGTAATGTTCTTGTACTTAGTACGGTTTATTGTTTTTTGTAAAATTTTCAGAAAAAAGTTTTGTTCCAAAAAAAACTTTTTTCTATCTTTGCACCCGCAACGTCGATTTATGGCGTTGCTTCCGATTGTCCTAAGT
>CAJURV010000014.1 GCA_910588925.1 uncultured Rikenellaceae bacterium | reverse complement strand
ATCGGCGATTTTTGTGGCTAAAAAGCGACGGAAACAGCCCCACGTTAACCGAAACCCGCGCACACAACCCGACAATTCATGCGTTCAGAGATCGTGTATTTCCAAAACTCCACTAAAACTTCCTCCACGTATTTCACTAACCTATAAGATCCCTAACGCGTCCCCGAAGGGGATGCACCCGCACGAGCAATACAAAAACGTACCCAACAAAAACAAACGGAACTAAAGCGGAAACGCTAATAAACTTCCAACTATACTAAACACAACAACAAGAGACAATACACAAAAGCTGCCCAACAAAAACTAATAAAGAACGCCGCAAGGCGTACATGCCCGAGCGAAGCGAGGGCAATCAAACACAATTCCGCCGTTAAATCCCGAGGAACGAGGGATGAGCGGGCCGGAGCCTCCCCCAACGGAGGCCCGCGTAAGTTACAGCAATCATATAACCTTTACGCTTAAATCACCGCCACTAACCGAAAGATCCTCACGCTTAAGCGGTCCCCCGCAGGCTCCGTCCCTTGTGACTCCCGGCAAGGTATCGCTAAAATACATCTAACCACATAGTATAGTAGTCGTGTCAATTCCATCCGGAAGAAAAGTGCAGCTAATGCGCATACCACCAAACCCAAAACAAAATCATCGTCTCGCCAACAACAGAAATAACAAAGGCATACCCGCATAAACATAAAGCCATAACTTAGCGAGAGCAATAATACTCTTTCCGCTTTTCCTACACTAAGAATGAAAAACATACAAGCCGCCTCTCGCGGTGGACATAAACACCACAATCAGAAGCCCCATACGTACTTAACAATCATAAACCTGTTCCGCTTAAATCACCGCCACTAACCGAAAGATCCTCACGCTTAAGCGGTCCCCCGCAGGCTCCGTACCTTGTGACTCCGTGCAATACTCCGTAAAAATGACTTTCACTACGCGGCATATAATATTAAATAGTCATGTTTATTTACCACATCCGGGCGCAAAGTCAGGCTAATGCGCATACCATAAACCCAAAAAGAAAGCCATCATCTCGCCAACCGCAACCCCGGGAACAAAAAACCGAGCGAAACGAGGAACTTAGACCATTACCGCGATCACACTACAGAAACACTAACGATACCATAAAAGCCCCCTTTACCCGCCCTCCACAAATCGTCAGGAACCCGTAGCCAAAACAGACAAAAGGCGACGAGAAACAAATCTCATCGCCATTTATTCGTACAAAGCCCGACAAAACAACATGCCCTTCCGGCTCCGTAAGTGATCCCTGAAGGACTCGAACCTTCGACCGTCAGATTAGAAATCTGATGCTCTATCCAGCTGAGCTAAGGGACCGTCTGCTTTACAGCACCGCAAAGATAAAGTTTTTTTCGTTAGGAGAAAAGTTTTTAGTGGAATTTGTCTATTTTTGTAATATATAACAGGACCTTTTTTCGGTAAGCCTAAAGCGACGCATCGCCGAGGCAAGAGACCGACTGTATAAAACGGATCGGTCGTATAAGCCCAATGCGATAAGGCGAACGCTTTCGATAAGCCGAGCGCAATGACTGCCGAGGTGAGAAAACGTCTGCATCAAAGCGAAGCCTTAATTACCGAAACGAAAACGGTCGAATAAAATTCAACATAAAGACAACACCTATGACAGAGATAAGATCAATGACCGGTTACGGCAAAGGCAGCGTAGTATGCGGCGACCGTCGCATAACCGTGGAGATAAAGACGCTCAACGGCAAACAGATGGACCTGTCCGTCAAGATACCGTCGCTCTACCGGTCCAAAGAGTTCGACATACGCTCTCTCGTAACCAAGAGGCTTCTTCGCGGCAAGGCGGACATATTCGTAACCTACGAGACTATAGAGGGCAAAGCCGCATCGCCCGTAGACGCCGCCATGTTCACCGAATACTACCGTCAGATAGAGAAAGCAGCGTCGCCGCTGGGGCTCGAAACCCGTTCCGGCGAGGTGGTAGCCGCCGTACTACGCATGCCCGATGTAGTAAAAGCGCCATGCGAACAACTCGGCCCCGAGGAGGAGGCCGCGCTCATGGAGGCCGCAACGGAGGCGGTGACACGGCTGGACGATTTCCGCAGACATGAGGGCGAGATATTGATAGCCGACATAATGAAACGTGTCGACCGTATAGAAAAGCTGAGCGTAGAGGCCGCATCGTATGACGCAGAACGCGTGGAGGCCGTCCGTAAACGCATAAAAGACAACATAGAGGCCGGAGGCATAACCGTAGACCCCAACCGCTTCGAACAGGAGCTCATCTTCTACATAGAGAAACTGGATATAACCGAAGAGAAGGTCCGCCTCAAAAAACACATCGACTATTTCCGCAGAACCGTCGCCGAGGATGAGGCCCCGGGACGCAAGATAGGCTTCATCTGTCAGGAGATGGGCCGCGAGATAAACACTACCGGCTCCAAGGCCAACCACGCCGAGATGCAACGCATAGTGGTGGAGATGAAAGACGAACTAGAGAAGATCAAAGAGCAATCGCTCAATATACTTTAAGACAGTCGCCCAACAAAGAGAAGCCGACCGATACCGTTGGTTACGGCCTCTTTTATCATTCTCGACCATTCCCGCATGAAAAACCGCAACATCTGTCGACAAAACGTTATGAATAATAAGGTATTGATCTTTTCCGCCCCGTCGGGAGCCGGGAAATCCACTATAGTGAACCATCTGCTCGAGGTGTTCCCGTCGCTCGAGTTCTCCGTATCGGCCACATCGCGTGCGCCTCGAGGCGATGAGCGCAACGGGCGCGAGTATTATTTTCTCTCGGCCGAAGAGTTCGCTTCACGCGTGGCCTCCGGCGACTTCATAGAGTGGGAGGAGGTATACAGCGGCAGTTGCTACGGGACGCTCAAATCGGAGCTTGACCGTATATGGGCCGAAGGACACGTCGTAGTATTCGACATTGACGTACAGGGAGGGCTCAATATCAAGAAACTGTTCGGAGAACGGGCGCTATCCGTATTCATAATGCCCCCTTCGGTAGACGAATTAAGACGCCGCTTGGAAGGACGCGGAACCGACACTCCGGAGGATATAGAGCGACGCGTCGCAAAGGCCGAGAGCGAAATGGCCCAGGCAGACCGTTATGACAAAATCATCGTTAACGACTCGTTAGATACGGCTCTGGCGGAGGCGGAGGACACGGTACGCGAATTTATCGACAAATAGGCTACGCCGGCAATAGACCGCAAAAACTTCCGGAACATTATAAGGATAAGGAAACACCTCTGAAAGGCTCATGACCGAAACACCGCATACAGGACGCACAGCCCTCTACTTCGGATCGTTCAACCCTCCGCATAACGGCCATATCGCCATAGGCCGACATGCGGTGGAGAGTGGTTATGCCGACCGTGTAATATACGTGGTGTCGCCCCAAAGTCCGTTCAAAAGCCTGGAGGAGTTGGCCCCGGAGACGGACCGTCTCGCCATGCTATCAATGGCCGTAGACGAGTGCGGCATGAGTGGGTTCGCAACCGTCAGCGACATGGAATTCTCCATGCCGAGACCATCCTACACGTTCGACACGGTGAAACGTCTGAAGGAAGACAATCCTAAGGCCGAATTGGCACTCATGATAGGCGCCGACAACGTGGCCGGCTTCGACCGCTGGCACCGTGCCGAAGAGCTCAAACGGCTACTGGACGACATACTGGTTTACCCGCGCCGCGGTTACTCCGACCCGTTACCCTCGTGGTGCCGGCCCATGACGGGAGCCCCGTTGTTCGACGTAAGCTCCACGGAGTTACGCGAAAGGCTGCGATCGCAAGGAGAGGTGGCACGTTTATTGCCCCGAAGCGTAGAGAATTACATCAGAGAAAAAGGACTTTATGCCGCTCACTTATAACAAACTCGACGAACTCACCAAACAGATAGAGGCCGCACCCACCGTGGAGCTCTATCTGAAACGTTGCGTATTATATCAGCAAACCGGGCTCTACCATGAGGCTCTGAACGACTGTTACAGCGCCTTGGAGATAGACCCCGACAACGCCGAGGCCAAAGCGCACGCCGAAATGATAGAGGCCATATTCGGCTATTTCTACACAGACAGACTGAATCCGTGACATGAAAGGCGCACTCTTGGTAAATATAGGCTCGCCGGCCTCTCCGCGAAAGAAAGAGGTGGCCTCGTATCTGAGACGCTTTCTCTCGGACGGATGCGTGATGCGTATGCCGTGGCTGATTCGCAAGATACTTGTAAACTGCATAATAGTGCCCTCGAGGGCTTCCCATTCCGCCTCGCTTTACGAGCGTATATGGGACGGCGAGAGCTTCCCGCTCATACGCAACACCGAAAAGCTTGAACGCAAAGTGCGAGAACGTCTCAGAAACAGCGGCCATGACACTATGGTGAGAACGGCAATGCGTTACGGCTCACCGCCTATAAAAGATACGGTAAAAGAGATGGCCGCCGCCGGAGTTACCGAACTGTTACTCATACCGCTATATCCCCACTTCGCCATATCGACGGTTGTATCCACCGTCAACGAGACCAAGCGGGCGTTAAAACGCCATAAGCGCGTCAGGCTCGACATATATCCGCCGTTTTACGACCTTCCCGCGTACGTGGATGTAATGGCATCACGCATGCGAGAAGCCGACGGCATGACGATATTCAGCTTCCACGGACTTCCTCTAAGCCACATGCCATGTGACGGCAAGTGTGCCGAAGAGTGTAACGAAACGAAGTGGCGCGGTTGCATCGACAAAAAAAGACACGACGACTGTTACCGGCTGCAATGCTACGAGGGAGCCGCGGCAATAGCCTCCAAAGCCGGCATCGACGATTACCAGGTGGCATTCCAATCGCGACTGGGGCACGGCATGTGGCTGAAACCCGCATTGGACGATACGATGGCCCGGCTACGCGACGAAAACGTAAAGGCGCTTTCAGTAGTAGCGCCGTCATTCACGGCCGACTGTCTCGAGACACTGTGGGAGATAGACGCTCAGGCACGCGAAATATTCGAAAGCTCTGGCGGCGAGTTACACTACATCCCATGTCTCAACGACGACGACAGATGGTGTGACGCCCTTGCCGGAGAGATAGCCTCATGGTCGCGCAAAACCACGACCGATAACACTAAGACTATATGATACGACGTATATCCAAAATAATAAGAAACGTAACGGAGCTGGTGCTCTACAGTGTCACGGTCATAGCGGCCGCGGCGTTAATATGCGCATATCTGGCTTCGGCCGTCGACCCTGCCTCCAACACCTTTTTCATTCCGTTCGGGCTTGCGGCACCGTTTATCATCGGCCTCAACCTGCTACTGGCGCTATTTTGGATAATACGCTGGAAGCCCATCGCATTTCTGCCGGTGTTGTTATTGGCCATAGGGTACGGAGTGGTGTCGCGCCACATACAACTGCCTGTTTTAAAGCAGTACGAGAAGCGCACATCCGCCGACATCGACGTCACCACGTACAACGTTCACATATTCCGCGACGCAGACTGGAACGGCTCCATCGACAGTATCGCAAAATATATCAAAACCACAGACCCCGACATTTTAGCCATACAGGAATATTACGCCTCGTCTTCGATGCCGGCGGACACCATCGGCACCATAATGGGCGGCTACCCCTATTTCAAGACATTCTACATACGTAGCGAACCCGGATCGGGCGTAGGCTACGGACTGGCCCTATACAGCCGCCACAAGATCTTGCGTTCGGAAGAGATAGTCTTCGAGAACGAGAGCAACGGCGCCATGTATGCCGACATGATAATAGAGGGCGACACCGTCCGAGTCTTCAACTGCCACATGCAGACAACGGATGTCAACAACAACGACATAGCCCTCGTGGAGGGAGTGGAGAACGAATCGCAGATAGAGATGAAAGCCGGACTGAAACGCATTATGGGCAAACTCCGGAACAACGGCATAAAACGGGCCGCGCAGGCCGACATAGTGGCAGGCTACGTGCAATCGTCGCCCTATCCGGTGATACTCTGCGGCGACTTCAACGACGTACCCGCCTCATACACCTACAAAAAACTGTCTCAAGGTCTCAAAGACGGCTTCAAAGCGGCAGGACGGGGATATGCGCATTCGTTCAGAGAGTTGCACAGCCTTTTCAACGTCGACTACGTTTTCTACACCCCCACGTCATTCGAATGCATACGCTATAACTCGCCGTCGCTTCCTTTCAGCGACCACAACCCTGTTACGGTACGGCTCCGAAAAGCGAAATAGCCGGTATGCCGACAAAACCGCAAATTTTGTCTCATAAAAAACGATTGCTGTCCGGTGAAAATTTCTGTCCTATGCAAGGCGCGGCCCGAGCTTTATTTTCTGCCTGCCACGGCGAGGACCGTTAGACACATTCCTCTTTTAAGCCCGAAAAACGAGGGGCTGGCATGCCCCTCGCGGTGGGCAGAAACTCCCCCATACAGAAGCCCGCAAGTAAACGCAATGAAACTATAAGTGTTATTCGCCAAAGGTGCATAATCGCATCTTTCGAGCTTCCCGCCGAAGCAATCCCCCGCAGGCTCCTGTTTTGGTGATGCGTATGGAAGATAAAAACAAACCTATTTTTTGATTGTGATTTACACAATATGATTTGTGCTTTTGGGATTCTTGCCGTACAGTAATAATAAAAAACATCCCCGCCATCTTTCACCGATGACGGGGATTTGTATCGTATAACATAAGCTACTCGCTCTTATCTCCGGCCAAAAAAGCCTCGAGCTTACGCTCTATCGCCCCCTTTCCGTAACCGAACCACATGTCTACCAACGTGCGGTCGGGACCGAATACGAAGAACGAGGGATAGCCGTTGACCCCGTATTTTATGCAGGTCTCGCCGCGAGGTCCCTCGCCGTTCCATATAGAGAGCCACTCTATGCCGTTGCGTTCGCGCTCCTGCGCCCACATCTCGCGTAAGGCGTCGCACGAGTAACTTATCATCGTCACCCTGTCTGCGAAACGATCTTTCAAAGCTGCCATGTCGCGTGCGGCGAAAATGCAATAGCCGCACCCGTAGTTCGAGAAATCGACCAACAGATAGTCACCCTCGACCTCGGAGAGGCGTACGCTATCGCCCGAAGCATCTATTCCTACGATATCGTAGGCCGAAAGGCTGTCGCCTAACTCTATCTTCTTGTTGTTTAAAAACAACTCCGCTACGCGGGCGTATGAACTGCCCCGATATTCAGGCGTAAGACGATCGTAGATCGACTGGATCTGTTCGCGCGTCATATAATCTATCGTCCACACCAAATTGCTCAAAGAGACGTATGAGTTGGGACGTTCCATGATGAAAGCGATATTCAGAGAGTCGATTCGGTCATTGAGTGCCGAATAACGGGCCCAATCCTCGTCGGTGAGCGTTCCGAAATTTTTCGACAACCGGTCTCTCTCGGCATTGCTGTCGCCTAAAATCTCGGCCAACGCCGTCATATCGTCGCTCCACGGCGCTCCCTTATATACGAGCCTGCCCGAAGACATATCATCCTTGCTTCCGGTGACGGTCTCACGGCAACCGTCGGCGGCGAGCAAGAATACGGAATAATATTCCGAGGATACTACCGGCTCCGGACCGAAAAACGTCAGAACAACCGGCTCAGAACTACCGAACTTACGCTCGTAATGCAACTTGCCATCTATTATCATAACGGTATCCTCTATCGCCCCGCTATCGTCGCTTATCGAAAAACGGGAACTGTCGGCGAATCCGGTTATAGTCATATCGAGCACATACCCCTCCGGACGCGAACACGATAATGCCGCTACGGACATAACTCCTAATAAGACGTTAAATAAAGTTTTCATTATAGCAAATTTTAAAATAAAGTCCGTACATCCGCATCCGGGAAATATCTATGGAACATCTTGCGGGCGACCTTTACGGCGTCGCCTTCGGGCGCGTCAGTATAGACGTAAGAGAAATCTTCCGTCCAAGCCTCCTCCAGATCGAACCAATCCGGCTGCTCTTCACCTCTCTGCAAAGCATCCAGATAGGTTTTCCAACGTATATAATGGAAATCTTTCAGCAGGCCGCCCCACTCCCTATTGGAGTAATCGTGCAGACCGCCGTCGTCGGCAGCCTCCTTGTTTCCCCATACGGTAACCTGCGTACGTGCATTCCACTCGAGCCAATCTTTATCGGCAGAGCTCCTGCCGGGAACTTCATCCGTCAGCTTACGAGCCATATCGGTGCAACGCCCCAGCATGAAAGCGGGGGTGGTCGACAACAAACGGTCCTGATCGAGAATCAGTTTCAGAAAATGTTTTTTCAGCTTGCCGAATTCCCGTTTGTCGTCCGATTCGTAGGCTACGCGCATTCTTGCCAACAAACCGTTGGCATGATCTGTGACGGCCTGGCGAACGATATCAACCAAATCGTACCTGAAATTATCGCCATCCAGCTCTTCGGCGGCCTTCAGCATAAGAGCGGCCGCACGTATCACATCCTCTTTATCGTAATATATACGGCTGGTGCTCCACGTCGATACGGAATTGACATCAAGGGCAGGGCGGGCGCAAATGACAGGCTCGCTGGTGCCCTGCTGAGCGGTAGGGCAACCGTAAACGGAACGCTCCAACAAGCTCCAGGCCACCTCCGCATAGGCGTTGCCGTCGGTTCCGTAACGGGCTTTCACATACTCCGGCAACCACTCGTCGGCAGTGCATGAGTCACGCCACGGAAGTTCAAACAAACAATCGTACAGTACGGGGTTAGTCTCGATACCTTCGGGCGTGGCACCGACACCCTTAATCTGTCGGGGCAACGTTAACAAAGCATCGTAATAACCGTCGATGGTCTTAGACAAACGACCGTGCATGCCTACCCTTCCGCCGAAGTTATGCAACATGCAATAGACTATCTCGTGTCCGTTATAGCCGCGCTGCCATTTGGGCAGGCCGTCGGAGAAAAGGTCCAACACCACCAGCCTGCCTTCGGGCACCACCCGAAGACACTCCGCACGGGGATTCTCGTTCCAGCTCTGAATTACCCATTTGGCATCGGCATTCACCTTGCTCATCTCGTTCAATATGGCCGTATAGGCGCTTTTCAGATCTACATCGGAAGTATTGCCACCCTCATGGAAAGGGTCCATACTGTAATACGACGAGGTCCCCATCAGCTCCCCGAGATGTTTGTAATAGAGCGCCGCCATCTTGGGGAAGTGCTCATCGGTGGGCAACAAGAAAGCCGGCCTGCGGAACTGGCACCACTTGCCGGGATCGGCCGCATTCCATCCCTTTTTGGCGTTGATGTTATTGGGAACCATGCCACTGTAACCGGGTAACACCGGCGTCATACCCAACTCATCCATGCGAGCGACAATCTTACGGGAGAGCTCCTCCTGACGCGTGTACCACCAATCGGGATTGGGACCGCCCCACCCTTCGAGGTTATTCATCAGCCACCAAGCCTGAAAGCCCGGGCCTGCCACAAAATCGGCTATCTCCGATGCCGAATACCCCAGCTCCGTGAGGATGTTTTTCCACACTACGTCCATACCCACCAACATCAACGGCATGTTTATACCGTGCAAAGCCATCCAGTCGAGCTCTTTCTCCCAACGCTCCCAACTCCAGAAAGCCATTGAATAGGAGAAAGTGCAATAGTTGAGGTAATAGCGATAATCGGCCGAACATACGTGCTTCTCCTCTTTCTGCGGCAGCGGCAGATAGGTTCCGCTCAAATCGGTATTCAGCCGGTTCCATGTCAGATTGATACGGGCCGTATGGTTGAGATACCAATTAATGCCCGTGGCCACCGACAGAACACTGTTGCCTTTGATGCAAGGTCTGCCTCCCGAAGAGGAGATAATGAAAACGTCTTTGCCGTTCTCCGCCAGACTCCCGTCGACGACCAGCTCGAACTTGTCCGAAGCGCCCGCCCCGCATATACGTTCGAGCATTCCGTTCAATGTAACGGTATGGTCGCCCGCAGCCGACACCCTTACCGACATCAGACTAAACAAGAGGCAACATAGGGAAAGTGCTCTTTTCATAATATATTATTTATCAATACGATAATTAAAACACAAAAGCCCGGCTAAACGCCGAGCCGTTAACGCAACGCCGCACCTGCCGCATAATCCGACGGAATCAGGGCAGATACCTATCCATCTTACACTTATGTATATCCGCAATGGTTATAAGTATGCCTGTCTCGAACACCTCGCCGAAGTCGTGGTTTATGACCGTGCCGAACACCTTCATGGTGGACGACAGATTCATATAGGCGTTTATCATGGGAGGAACGGCCTCTCCGTAAGAGCGCAGACGGTGGGTCAATATCTTGTTGTCCTCGGCATAGTCCGAGCCGGTGAAAACGCCCTGCATGACGGATTCGTCCCAGCCTACCGGCAACGGATTGCGCGGCGACACCAAAGCATCGCGGTCTCCGAAATATTTGTCAAGGAAATAACGCAACTCCTCGCGCGCATCGACGTTGTAACCGGGATACATGGTGACCTTGCCGAGGAAATAACGGGCCTCGGGAAACCGTACTACCAACGCACCGAGACCGTCCCAAAGATTATCGAGGGCGTATAACGACTTGATTCCGCCAGTACGGCCCTGATAGCGCGGCTGCACGAAAGAGCGGCCCAACTCTATGACCCAAGGCAGATAGTCGCGTCTGAAACGGTCGGAAAAGGTGAAATAGTGCTCCGTAGATACATTGTCGGGGTGCGATGTGGTCGACACTATATATCTGTAACCGCCTATTATCTCGCGAGCGTCCGGGTCCCACACTATCAACTGACGGTATCCGCCTTCGGCCAGATCGTCGGCATCTATATCCGTAGGTTGACCGGTACCTCCTCCGGCACCGCGAAAGGCCTCCTCGCGCAAACGCCCTATCTCTCTCATAACCGACGGGGAATTCGCGGCCGTAACGGTATATATCTCGTTTCCGCCATTTCTGGTGCGACGGATCATTTTATCTTCTGTAAGCTCTGCAAGCAACGATTGCCTGTCGACGGGATCTGTTATCCGTTCTGCCATATCAAATTACAATCCGATTTAGACCACTAAGATAGCCCTTTCGGCTCATCCTCGCAAATCGTAACACATTTTTTTGAGTTCCGCGGCCTCCGAGGCGGCATGGCGCCCCCCTTGCAACGAGCTATGAGATACAGGCTCTCCGAACCGCAGACCGATAGCCGATCCTTTCTTACGGAAGAGCTCGTCGGGCAGCAACACCAACTCCAGATTGACCGGAATGCCCAAAGCCTTGCGTAGCGACGCCGCACGATAAAACCTCTGCGAATTGACCGCATCCACGAATACCGGCACTATATCGCGCCCGCTCTCGACAGCCTTCTGCACGAAATTCTTCTTCCACTCCAAATCGCATATAACCCCGCCGTTACGACGCGAACACAACCCTGCCGGAAAATACACCACAGGCAGATCGGAAGCGAAAAGATCGTTATACGCCGACATATACTCCTGATTCTGAATACCGTATTTGTTCACAGGAGTAAATATAGGCCTCAACGGCTCCAGCTTCATCAAAACGTCGTTAACGACCAACCTTACGTCTCCCATGTGTCCCGCCACGGCCTCTGCCAGCACGAAAGCGTCGAGCCCGCCCAGCGGATGGTTGGCGGCGAATATGTAACGGCCGTTCCTGTCGAGGCCATCGAGCCCGGCTACTGTACGCTCTATGCCGAAATCGTCGAGTACGGCGGTGACGAAATCCACTCCTGAAAGATGTCCGAAACGAGCGAGGACGTCGTTTATGTCGTCCTGACATATCAAACGTGCGAGAGCCTTTATCGCGAAACCGGGCAGACGGCGATAGAGCCGTTCGTTCTTGTCGCGTATAACCTTGGCTATGTCTATATTCATGGGTCAGCGTAGAGATTTTCGGTGTAAAGATATGAAAAAATCCATGTAGTGCGACCTAAAACCCGCACGCGACAACCATCGCCGGACCAGAAACAGCAAAACGATGCAACACGTATGACCGTTTCAGCCTACATGCCAAATTTCGTATCTGAAGCCGCGTGTTCGCCAAAATATCCTATCTTTGCACAGGATAACCCGTGCCACTGCAGTGCTTAAACGTGTTTATCACCGCCTCCGGCCCGATTATCATCGCATAAACTGAAAACGCATGACCAGCTACCATACACCAGTGCTATTGGAGGAGAGCCTCGACGCATTAGCCATAAAACCCGACGGAGTCTACGTAGACTGCACGTTCGGCGGCGGCGGACATTCGCGCGGGATACTGTCGCGATTAGGACGTCACGGTGTGCTGGTGGCTTTCGACCAAGACGGAGATGCGGCGGCCAACCTGCCTGACGACGATCGGATCTTATTCATACGCAGCAATTTCAGATTTATCAGATCGCAACTCAGGGCCCGGTCCATCGACTCGGTAGACGGCATACTCGCCGACTTGGGCGTATCGTCGCACCATTTCGACGACCCGTCGCGCGGATTCTCGTTCCGGTTCGACTCGCCGCTCGACATGCGCATGAACGACCGTGCCGCGCTCTCGGCCGAAGATGTGGCGATGGGCTACGACCACGAGGCACTGACACGCATATTGCGCGACTACGGCGAGCTACAGTCGCCGCACAGGATAGCCGCCGAGATAATATCTTTCAGGGCTAACAGGCGCATAGCCACCACCGGCGATCTGGTGGAGGCGGTAAAACGCCTCACCCCCAAACGCGACGAGACGAAATTTCTCGCCAAACTGTTTCAGGCCATAAGGATAGAGGTCAACCGCGAGATGGAGGCCCTTAAAATGATGCTGGAACAGAGCGTCAAGGTACTGTCCGAAGATGGACGGCTTGCCGTGATTACCTACCACTCCCTCGAAGACCGCCTGGTAAAGAACTTCATACGTAGCGGCAATTTCGACGGGATAGTGCGACGCGACATATACGGCAACGCATCGTGCGCCATAGAGGCTGTGGGCAAGCCTGTGACGCCGTCGGACGAAGAGGTGGAACGCAACGGCAGGTCGCGGAGCGCGCGCCTTAGGGTAGCCCGCAAAACGAAAGGGAGATAACTACCGTACTAAACTCCGGCCTAAAGCTAATGCAGACAGGCCGGCCGGAATTACGACAAAGATATACGATGAACCTGAAAGACATAATATCCGGGAAATTCCTCTCCGAAGAGGGCGTCACACGACGTCTTCCGGCCATACTCTACATAGTCTTTCTCATGATTCTATATATCTTCAACATATTCGACACACAAAAACGTTATCGTAACATACTGGAGGTGGAACGCGAGATAGCACGGCTCAAAGTGACGGCTACTACCACGGAGACGCAACGTGTGTCGGCCACGCGCGAGGCCAATATAAAGAATATGGTGAAAGAGCGCGGTTTACCGCTCATCGACACCGACATACCTCCCAAACAACTTCAATGATGACACCGCACCGATATACCGAACGGGTTCCTGCGGGTCGTCACAGTCCGCAACAGCCCAAAAAGGACATTCGCAAAGAGATCTACAACAGGTCGCTCTATCTCTATTACATATTCCTCATAGCAGGGCTGATAATAATAGGCCGCACTCTATACATACAATACGGCCCGGAGGGGTTCGAATTGCGCGACGAGGCCAAAAACGGACGCAGCTTCGGTACGCGCAGCACCACAGCCAAACGCGGCGACATACTGTCGCACGACAACCGTATGCTCGCCACCACCATACCGCTCTACCACATATACATGGACTTAGCCGCCGAGGGGCTCGACGACGAGGCCTTCCGAAAAGGCGTAGACTCTCTTAGCCTTTCGCTCGCCACATTCTTCAAAGACCGGCCTGCCGAGGCTTATCGCGACTCGCTATACCGGTGGCGTAGCGAGAAGAGACGCTACAAACGCATCACACCCCGACGCATCAACTACATAGAGCTGAAACAGGTGGTCGGGTTCCCCATATTGAGGCGCGGACGCAACCGCGGCGGCATGCTCATCGACACGATACAGCAACGCGTCTTTCCGCACGGCGACATGGCCCGCCGAACAATAGGACGCGCCGGTGAGAACGGCGGCTTCGGCATAGAGAGCTATTTCGACAAGGAGCTGGCAGGGATAGACGGCGTGACGGCGGTGCAGAAGATCTCCGGCAACTTCTGGATGCCTATACCCAACCCCAACAACATAAACCCCATCGACGGCTACGACGTGGTGTCCACCATCGACATAGAGGTGCAGGAGACGGCCGAAGCCTCGTTGCGCGAACAACTCCTGAAGCACGACGCCATATGGGGCACCGCCATACTGATGGAGGTATCCACCGGTGAGATAAGGGCCATAGCCAACCTCAACAAACAGACATCGTCCTCCGGCAAGACAGAGTACGTAGAGGACTACAACTATGGTGTAGGTATGAACATGGAGCCCGGCTCCACATTCAAGCTCGTCACCCTCATGGCCCTGCTCGACGACGCCAAGGCCGGCATAAACGAAGTGTTCGACACCGAGAGCGGAGTGGCCTACATGACGCCTTACAAGGTGAAGGTGACCGACAGCCACAAGGGAGGGTTCGGCAAAATATCGCTGAAACGCATCTTCGAGGTGTCGTCAAACATAGGCTTCGCCAAAGCCATAAACAAATATTACGGAGCCGACCCGGAGCGGTTCACCGACTATCTTTATAAGTTGGGGCTGGCCGACAAATACGATCTTCAGGTCCCCGGCGAGACGGCCCCCATGATACGCCGTCCGGGCGACAAACAATGGAACGGCTCCACACTCACCATGATGTCGTTCGGCTATGCGCTTCTTATGACCCCCATACACACATTAGCCATATACAACGCCATAGCCAACAACGGACGGTATATGAAACCCCTGTTGGTTACCGAGATACGCAACCGCAACACCACCGTCAAAGACTTCGAGCCTGAGGCCATCAACGAACATATATGCTCTCAGGCCACTCTGCGCTTCCTAAAAGAGTCGCTCGAGGGTGTGGTCAACGACGGTACGGCGGCCATATTGCGAAACGACAACTACCGCGTGGCCGGGAAGACAGGTACCGCACAGGTGGCAAAAGGCCGGCAGGGCTATCTCGTTAACGGAGGACGTTACTACCTCGGCTCCATAGTGGGATATTTTCCCGCCGATAAGCCCAAATACTCGTGCATAGTAGCCATAGAGACATTCCACCCTATCGGCTCGGATAAGGTCTACTACGGCGGCTCGCTCTCGGGTCCGGTATTCCGTGCCATAGCCGATAAGGTCTACTCGCAATCGCCCGACTGGGGAGGAGGCGCGGCACGTCCAGTACGCATATCCGAGGCCGCGAGAAGAAAAGAGATGGAGGCAGAAGCCCGCGCACGCACTGCACCGCAGGTAAAAGGCGGTGACCGTGACAGGGTCGTACGCATGTCGGAGAAGATAGGCGTAAGGCTCAAAGGCAATACATCGGGGAAGTTCGTCCGTAGCGACTCCACGGGCGTAATACGCTCCATTGCCCCCGCCGACACACTCCCCGACACCCGCGGCATGGCGCTACGCGACGCCATACTGATGCTGGAGAGCAGAGGCAAAACCGTAGTACCCGACGGCGCCGGAATGGTAACGAAACAAACCGTACGAGGCGACAGCGTATTCCTGAAACTGCTTTAGAAGATAAAAAGGGAACGTTTTCGATAAGCCGAGAGCAGAAACAAATGTAATTTGGTTATGCCGAGGCGAGAAAACGTCTGCAATTAAGCGAACACAATTCCGCAGGCGAGACGATGAGATGCCACAAGACACATAACGGTATGCGCATTAGCTGAAACATATAATGCGGCACGAGGTGCCGCTCCGCAATAACCATCACGAATTAACCGAACAGAAGTTGGGAAAGTCGCAGGCGAGCAAATACCACCACTCCACACCCAAAGAAATGCGCATTAATTGAAAGTCGCAGGCATACTTGCCCGGGCACACAGCTAAAGACCGCAGGGCGCCGAACTTTTTCGGTAAGCCGAGCGCAATGAGACGAAGTCTCGATTGCCGAGGCGAGAAAAAGTGCGCGAAGCGAAGGTTTTTAGACCTCAAAAATCGTCGATCGCGGTCGTGCGCCACCGGAGCGTACTTTGGTGTACGTGAGGATGGCTCACGAACGGGATCGGCGATTTTTGAGGCTAAAAAGCGACGGAAGCAGCCCCACATTAACTGAATCCCGCGCGCCAACTACACAACGAGAGCGTTCATAGGTCGCGTACTTCCCAAACTCCACGAAAACTTCCTCCCCGTACGCCCCGAATCTATAAAATCCCTAACGCGTGCCCGAAGGGGATGCACCCACACTAGCAAAACAAAAACGTCCACAACAAAAACAAACGAAACCTAAGCGAAAATACAATAAATTTCCAACTACACTAAACACAACTGTAAAAGACAAGACACAGAAAGTCACCCAACAACGAACGTTTTCGATAAGCCAAAGGCAATGACGAAGTTTTGATTGCCAAGATTAGAAAAGGCCTGCATCAAAGCGAATCCATACACCTCACCGTTGCCGAGCCATCGTCGTCGACGCTCTCTATACGCACTGGTACTATTTCACCTATACACCCCTTACGATAAGGCATACGGCACCGTATGTAGTTTTCGGTGTAGCCGAACATCTCGCCGCCCTTGCGAGTGCCCTCCACCAATACCGTAGCCGTGAGTCCGACAAAACGCTCCGCAAAGCTACGGTGCAGTCTCGACGACAGCCCCGCAAGGCGTGCCACACGTCGTTCGCTCTCCTTCGGAGACACTTTGCCGTCGAATAGTATGGCGTCGGTATCGGCACGCATGGAATAGGGGAATATGTGCAAAAAGGCGGGCTCCAGTTTTTCCAGAAAACGGTATGTGATCTCGAAATCCTCCTCTGTCTCGCCGGGGAAACCAACTATCACGTCTATGCCTATGAACACATCTGGAAACAGCTCTTTGACCCGCTCTATCTTACGTGCGAACATGGCGGTATTGTAGCGTCTGCGCATAAGAGCCAGAATCTTGTCGCATCCCGACTGCAACGGTATGTGGAAATGAGGCATGAATTTATCCGACCGGCCTGTCAGTTCGAGTATCTCGTCAGTGAGCAGATTAGGCTCTATGGACGAAATGCGATACCGCTCTATGCCCTTCACACCGTCGAGCCCGCGGAGCAGATCGGCGAAACTCTCCCCGGTAGTACGCCCGAAATCGCCTATATTGACGCCGGTGAGCACTATCTCGCGGCAACCGGAGGCGGCGATGGTCTCGGCTTCGCGTACCAGATCGGCTACGGGAATATTGCGTGAGGAGCCGCGTGCCAACGGTATGGTGCAATAGGAGCACCTGTAGTCGCAACCGTCCTGTACTTTCAGAAACGAACGGGTGCGGTCGCCGGTGGAGAAAGAGGCGAAAAACGACGTCAGCTCCGAGGCGGCGCATGTGTGTATCTCGGTGTCGCCTCTACGGGCGGCGAGCCTGTCGGCCAACTCGAAGAGCGACCCTTTGCCGTTGTTGCCCACCACTAGGTCGACCCCATCTATAGCGGCTATCTCCTCCGCTTTTAGCTGGGCGTAACATCCGGTTACCACTACGAGGGCCGACGGGTTATTTTTATGCAACCGCCTTATGAGGTTGCGGCATTTCTTATCCGCATGGTCCGTGACAGAACATGTGTTGACAACGATTATATCGCTCTGCTGACCGGCGGCGACACGTTCGTAGCCACCCTCAGTGAAGCGGCGGGCCAAAGTGGAACTCTCCGAAAAGTTGAGCTTGCAACCGAGCGTATGGAACGATACCTTTTTCTTCATCTGCAGAGTGTTGTTGACGATGCAAAAATAGGATAAAATAACGGAACAGACTATGCTTTACATAATCACCGGGGCACAAATACCGTCACAGCCTCTCCAGCGTTTTTCGCAACACTATCACGAATACGCTGCGAAGCGATGAGCTTACCGGCAACAGCAACAGTGCGTATGTTACCCCGTATGCCGCGACCGTAGCCATAGCCAGCGCAAAAAACGAGCTGAGCGACCCCACGGGCGGTGCCATACGCATAAGCCATCCGACCATTACATGCGTGGCCGCCAACAAAGTGAGATATTTGAACAACGTGGTATAGAACGACAGCACCCCCACACGACAGAACCCCTCCCTGTAGAGAAACACCGGTTTCCACAGAAGCACCACAACGCCCGTACTCACAAGCGTTCCTACCACTACCCCTATAAGCCCGTACATCATGCCACCTACCACGGATATGACTATGTTAAGCCCCGCTTCGAGCCATGCCGACCACACGTCCTTGTAAAGCCCGTAGCCGTTCAGGAACACCGTTATGGGTTGCCGGAGCAGGGCTATGTAGAGGGCGGCGAGCATACAAACGAACGTGGCGTCGTCGAGCAGGTAACGATCCCCGAGCCATACCGATATGAACGGATCGGCCAGCAACCGGGCGCATCCGCACAACACCCCGGCCAAAAACATGGTAGCTGTGGCGTATTGCCAGAAGACGTGTTGTATCTTGTCGCGGTCGCCCTCCGATATGAGATTGCCGACACCGGCCCATGCCCCCGAGAAGCAAGAGGTGACGAATGTCGTCAACTTGCTTATTATCATGGCATAGTTATAATAGAGTGTGACCGTGGTGAGCGATATGAAGTGGGCTATCACCACCGAATCGGTCTGCGTGAGCACCACCGCCGCGAATTTGTGCGACACTATCTGCTTGAGGTTGCGGAACACCGGCTTATATTCGCCTTTTATAGACCGGCCTAAAGCGAACGACGGCTTGAGCCACGGATACTCACGTCCCACACATCTCTCCAGAAGCCACGAATATACAACGGCAGCCACTACCTCCAATATCAGGAACGACGCATAACCGCCACCCAACCACATGAGCGCCGCCATCTGCAACACTATCTTGGTTATGGTGGTGATGTTGAAGATGCGCACTATTACATACCCGCGCTGGTATGCCGAAAGTAGATACTGCTTGTAGTTGACGAAATAGCTTAGCGAGGAGGTGGCGAGGAATGTAAGGAACGACAGCATTATGGTGACCGGCGGCACCTGATCCTCGAGGAACGAAGGCATAAGGAACATTATGACTGTCCCCGCTATCACCACGCCTATGCCTATTAGCCGGAACAGGTAACAGAACAACGATATTATACGGTTGATCTCCTCCCTGTCGTCGTCGTATATGGGTTTGAAAAGAGCGTATATGATGGCGGTGGAGATGCCTATATCGGCCATGTTCAGCAATCCTACGGTGAACTGCATGGTGGTGACGAGACCGCTCAGCGTGTCACCCAAATACTCCAAGAATATCTTACGGGAGAAAAGGTTGAGCCCGAGCATAATAAAATAGAAGAACAGAGATGTCCTCGCGTTCCTCAATCCGTGTTTTATGCGTTCGCTCATATCTTTATGTCCGGAGTTCGTCGGATGGGCTTCATAGCTGCCACTACAAGAAGTGCCCGAAATAGCTATATGCAAGACCGCCGCATAGGACGGTAAAAAATGGGGGCGTGTTTCCATGCCCCCGCACAAAGTGTTTCAAAACTGTTTTGCGGCCTCGCCACATGGAGTAAAAAGGACTACCCTATTTCACCCCTCCGTTTTTCGCCTCCATCGACAAGGTGGCGTGCGGAACTATCTTGAGGCGCTCTTTGGATATGAGCTTGCCGGTTTCGCGGCAGATGCCATAAGTCTTGTTCTCGATGCGCACCAAAGCGGCTTCGAGATGCTGGATGAACTTGAGCTGACGTTGCGCCAAACGGCCCGACTCCTCTTTCGACAACGTAGCCGCCCCCTCTTCGAGTATCTTGAAGGTGGGCGATGTGTCGTCAGTACCGTTGCTGGAGGTATGGGTTATGGTGGCCCTGAGCAGGTCGTAGTCGGCACGCGCCTTTTCGAGCTTCTGTAATATGATGGCCTTGAACTCGGCGAGTTCTTCGTCCGAATATCTGGTCTTTTCCGTATCTGACATAGGTCGGTGGGTTTTAATTGTGTAACAGTGTCGTCTATAGTTATGTAAAGATATGTATTATCTAACTAAAAAACAACATTTTTATTACTATATATTGAATTGCATTCGACAATTTTCTCGCCTCGGCAATCAAAACTTCGTTTCATTGCGCTCGGCTTACCGAAAACGTTCACTTGAGGCAGACGTTTTCTCGCCTCGGCAATCGAAACTTCGTTTCATTGCACTCGGCTTACCGAAAACGTTCGCTTGAGGCAGACGTTTTCTCGCCTCGGCAATCAAAACTTCGTTTCATTGCACTCGGCTTACCGAAAACGTTCACTTTGATCTCGCGAACCTTAAGCCATTGGCACCGTCTGCGACACATACCGCATCAAACTCGCACCACGGCCACGTCTACCTCCGTGTCGTTGATAGCGACTCTCTGCGCGCCATCCACCGGCGACGGCGTCACTATCACTTCCAGAGCCAAGGTCTGTGCGCCGATATAGTCGGCATACTCCTCTATGGCCCGGTCGAGCTCGGGATTGGATGCGAAAGTCACCCTTATCTTGTCGGTAACCTCGAAACCCGAATCCTTACGGATATTCTGTATTCTGTTGACCGCCTCGCGAGCGATACCCTCTCTGCGGAGATCTTCCGTCACCGTTACGTCCAAAGCGACGGTCAGCTTGCCTTCGGTAGCCACCAACCATCCGGGGATATCCTCGGAAGTTATCTCGAAATCGCACGCCTCCAAACGGTGTTTCTTACCGCCCACTTCGAGCATGTAATGCCCCTCTCTCTCGAGCTGCGAGATATCCTCCTGACCTAGACGACCTACCGCCGCACCAACCTCTTTCATCAAAGGCCCGAACTTGGGACCGAGCGCCTTGAAATTGGGTTTTATGCGTTTGGTAAGCACTCCGGTAGTGTCGGTGATGTACTCTATCTCCTTTACGTTCACTTCGGAAAGTATAAGGCCCGACACCTCCTCTATCTTCTCTCGCATACCCGCCTCCATGATGGGGATCATCATCTTGCTCAACGGCTGGCGCACCTTTATGCTGACCTTGCGGCGGAGCGCCAATACCATCGACGATATGCGCTGTGCCATAGACATGCGCTCCTCCAAAGCGGCGTCGATATGCGCGGTGTCGGCCTCGGGGAAGCGGGCCAGATGCACCGATCCGTGATCCTTACCGTCGAGGGAGTGCAGATCCTGATAAAGACGTTCGGCCATGAAAGGCGCGAAAGGCGCCAACAGACGGCTTACGGTCTCGAGACATGTGTATAGAGTCTGATAAGCCGCGAGCTTGTCTTCCGTCATCTGTCCGCCCCAGAAACGTTTGCGGTTGAGGCGCACATACCAGTTGGAGAGGTTTTCGCCTACGAACTCTATGATGGCGCGGGCGGCAGGGGTGGGATCGTAGCTCTCCAACGAGCTTCCGACCTCTTTTACGAGCGTGCCCAAAAGCGATAATATCCAGCGGTCGATCTCGGGACGCCGCTCTACCGGCACCTCTATCTCATTGCCGGTGAAACCGTCCACATTGGCATAGAGCGCAAAGAAGCTGTAGGTATTGTAGAGCGTGCCGAACATCTTGCGGCGCATCTCGTCCACACCCTCTATGTCGAATTTGAGATTGTCCCACGGCTGTGAATTGCTTATCATGTACAGACGCACGGCATCGGCTCCGTATTTGCCTATGACCTCGAACGGGTCTACGGCGTTTCCAAGACGTTTGCTCATCTTATTGCCGTTCTTGTCGAGCACGAGGCCGTTGGATATTATATTCTTGAAAGCCACCGAATCGAAAAGCATCACAGCCAAGGCGTGAAGGGTAAAGAACCAACCTCGCGTCTGGTCTACCCCTTCGGCGATGAAATCGGCAGGGAACAGACCGTCGAGACCGCTCGGACCTGTCTCGAAAGGATAGTGGTTCTGTGCGTAGGGCATGGCTCCGGAATCGAACCATACGTCTATCAGGTCGCTCTCGCGTCTCATCGGCTCGCCTTTGGAGCTTACCAGCACTATGTCGTCGACGTAAGGGCGGTGCAGATCTATGCCATCGTAGTTCTCTTTCGAAAAATCGCCCTCGCGGAACGATGAGAGCGGATTGCTCTTCATGAGCCCGGCCGCCACCGACTTCTCTATCTCCTCTTTCAACTCTGCCACCGAACCTATGCACTTGAGCTCGTCATGATCTTCGGTAGCCCATATCGGGAGCGGAGTACCCCAGTAACGCGAACGCGACAGGTTCCAGTCTACCAGATTCTCGAGCCATTTTCCGAAACGGCCGAAACCGGTGGACTGCGGCTTCCAGTTGATAGTGTCGTTAAGCTCTATCATGCGGTCGCGCACGGCTGTAGTCTTAATGAACCACGAGTCGAGAGGGTAATATATAACCGGCTTGTCGGTGCGCCAACAGTGAGGATAGTTGTGAGTGTGTTTCTCCGTCTTGAACAGGAGACCGGCACCTTTGAGCATTACGCAGATGTCTATGTCGAGCGTTATGTCTTTCTCGCCTAGACTGTCGTCGTAGGCGTTCTTGACGTAACGGCCCTCGTACTCCTTGTATAGACCCGCGTCTATGTTATTTTTCACGAAGCTGTCGTCCAAATCGCCTAGCAGGAAGAACTTACCCGTTCTGTCGACCATAGGCACCTGCTTGCCGGCCTTGTCGATCATCACGAGAGGGGGTATTCCGGCCTGTTTGGCTACACGGTCGTCGTCGGCGCCGAAAGTAGGGGCTATATGTACTATACCGGTACCGTCTTCGGTGGTTACGTAGTCGCCGCTTATCACCCTGAACGCGTCGCCGTCCGGCTTAACCCACGGTATCAACTGACGATAGCGTATGCCCACCAGTTCGGAACCTTTGTGACGTCCGAGCACCCTGAACGGGATATTCTTACCGCTTCCGTCGTACTCTTCCATGCTAAGCTCTGCGCCTCCGGCAGGGAAATAGGCCCCGAGCAGCTCCTCGGCTATCATTACCGTGACAGGATCGCCGGTGTACGGATTGAAAGCGGCCACACGCAGATAGTCTATCTGCGGACCTACGGCGAGGGCGGTATTAGAGGGAAGCGTCCACGGAGTGGTGGTCCATGCAAGGAAATATAGCTTGCCGTGCGCACCCTCGAACAATTTCTCGCTCGCAGCGTCGCGAACTACCTCGAATTGGGCGGTACAGGTGGTGTCCTTGACATCGCGGTAGCATCCCGGCTGGTTTAGCTCGTGGTTGGAAAGACCGGTGCCGGCCGCCGGAGAGTAGGGCTGTATGGTGTAGCCCTTGTAGAGCAACCCTTTGCCGTGCAGCTCTTTGAGCATCCACCACAGAGTTTCTATGTATTTGTTATCGTAGGTGATATACGGATCGTCCATATCCACCCAATAGCCCATAAGCTCGGTGAGATTGCGCCATTGCGCCGTGTAGGTCATAACCTCGCTACGACAGGTCTTATTATACTCCTCTATGCTTATCTTGCGACCGATATCCTCTTTGGTGATGCCGAGCTTCTTCTCCACGCCCAGCTCCACGGGCAGACCGTGGGTATCCCAGCCCGCCTTACGCGGCACCAGATAACCGCATTGCGTCTTATAGCGGCAAATGACGTCCTTTATGGTGCGGGCCATAACGTGGTGTATGCCCGGCATACCGTTGGCCGAGGGGGGACCCTCGAAGAATATGAATTTAGGCGCTCCCTCGCGCAATTTTATGCTTTGACGGAAAGTGTCGTTCTTTTTCCATAACGACAACACGTCGTCATTGATGGCAGAGAGGTCGAGACCTTTGTATTCGGGAAACTTAGCCATAAATTTTTTCGATTTTGTCGCAAAGTTAATATAAAAAAGGATGTCGGACAATCTTTTTAGCCGGCAAGGTTAAAACAACTCCGGCTTTCCCTACCGGAGGCCTAGGAGCTTACGGGCCGGAGCCTCCCCCTCGCGAAGAACCGCCTCACGATTCTGCTTTGGTATTTTCCCGCACTGCAAATGTTACGGTACTATACGTGGCTCCGAACCCGGATCGCCTTGCCCATCAGTCGCATAAACAGACGCATATCAACCACATCCGTAGTTAAAACAGATGCAAATAGAACCGGTCGGCATATAAAAAAGCCCCCGCACATAACGGGAGCTTCGCATGAAACTGACAATACGTACATAATGCACGGATACGCTACAAATCGTCCGGATCGGTGAAAGAGGCGTCTTTCACGAACTTCAGCCAACTGGTATAACGGTTTTTGTATCTGACACGCCAAAACAACTGACCGTTAGGCTTGCAATTAAACTGCAACGAGCACCCGGTACCTGTCGACGGGAAATGTATCAACTGGCAATCGGCCAGATCGTCGAAGTCGCGCCACCGATAGGTTCCGCCTCCGCTACCGACGGGTATCGCCGATATGCCGCCGGACGTGTCGAACGATTGGTCGTAGACGTGAAACCCGGTATTGAGATCGGGCGACACCAAACGATAGCTCACCCACTCGCCCTGTTCGTTCTTGCGGAAAGCGTACATCTCCCCGTCGGCTACGGTCTTGCCGCCTACCCCCTCATATACGCCGGGGCCGCTGGAGAGGTACCACGCACCCACAGGGGCGTCGTCGGCTATCACAGACTCCGGCGTAACGACCTCTGCCACGGCATCGGTACCGTTCTCACCCCTATCGCCGGGATCGCCCTTGTCTCCCTTATCTCCCTTATCGCCTTTCTCGCCTTGCAGACCGGGATCGCCCTTATCGCCGGGATCGCCTTTGTCGCCCTTGTCTCCTTTGTCGCCTTTTTCGCCTTTAGGACCGCCGGGCTCACCCGGGATACCCTGTATACCCTGAGGGCCGGGAACTCCCTGATCGCCTTTGTCCCCTTTATCGCCTTTGTCGCCCTTGTCTCCCTTATCGCCCTTCTCTCCTTTGAAATAGCGACCGAACCTCAACTCCAGCGTAGTGTCGAGAATCTCGGAATTTTCGTCATTAGTATTCATAAATCAAAACGTTAAAAGTTAACAAATTCTGCCTATAGCCGCCTCCCGCACCACAATGGAACCGTTTCGTTCCACGAATGTGCCGTCGCTGAAACGCACCATCACCTCTATATCGTAACGCCCCGACATACGAGCGCTGCATCTGCCCGGCAGACGCAAGAACAACACGTCGTCGTCGAGACGCTCTATGGGCACCGCCCCGCCTCTGCACGAGGAGGTGGATGCGAACACCCCCATCTCCTTGTCGCGACTGAAGAATGTAACCGACACCTCGGCGTCGCGCAACGACTCTCCTCTGTCGTCCGAAGCGCTTATAAGCAGATCGACGGTCTCGCCCTGATAAATAACAACCATATAATCACCGTTTAAACATATTCATAATTCGGACACGCACATAGCCGCACCGCTAACCTTCCGCACCGACACCAACCGACGTGACGGAACGAACCTTTCTCGAAGCGCAATTCTCCACGGCGCACACATCGCGTTCGGCACGTTTGCGTCTGCGCTCCTCCTCGAGAAATTTTATCTCTAACTCGCCCAGTTGTCTCATGAGGTCGACTATGCGCGCCCGCTCCTTGTTGACCAAATCCTGCACCTTGACATTCTCCGAAAAAGAGTCCGCCAACTGACGGCTCAAGTGCTCTATCTGCGCCTTATTGACATCGAGCTCTGCAGAGGCCGCCTGTGCCTCGGCGGTAACGGCTGCGGCGCTCTCCCGCCGTTGTTTTATCCTATAGAAGAACAACAGACCCACGATACCGCTTCCGAGCACGAAGTCGGAGACTATCCTCAATATATTATCAATCCCGTCCATAACCGGAAAATCATCGAAACACCCGCAAACTACCGCCGTATCATCTGTCGATAACGGTATAGCTCTTGGAATAAGAGTACTCGCACAGATAGGCCAATGAACGCAACAACATGGTCTGGGCCCGTTTCAGACGATCGGCGAACAGTGCCGCCCCCTCCGGCTGAACCGACATCTCGAACCATGCGGCCGTTATATGACACACCACAAACTCCGAAGCGCACCTGTCCACCATGGCTATACGTTCGGGAGAGAGGGTGCGCACGCGACGTTTGCGCTCCACCGAGAAGCCGCACATCTTAACGCCGCCATCGGATAGCTCGTCCACCGCGAACGACCTCTCGTCTACGGCGGCCATCTTAATGAAATAGGCATACAGAGCGCGCATTGCCTCCGAGAGCAGGCGGCCGAACAACACCTTTTCGTCCGAAGAGAGTATCAGCGACTCGCCGCTGTCGGCATCGTCCCCCCTCACGCCGGCGTAACACGATGTGGCCAGCTCCACCTGACGACGCAACTGCTCGGTCTCCCATGAAAAATCTATGGTTTTTTCCTTAAATACGTACATAACACCGTTTTTGAATCAACAATAAGAGTATGGACGACGGGGCGGCCTGTCGCACATCAGAGCAACGCTCTTGAGCTCATCCCATGCACGACCTAACCCGAGATCCATAGGCACCGAACGCATCCTCAGCCACTCCTCGGCCACATACAGCACGAGCACGCGTTCTATGGCGCCGGGCAACAAGTGGCGTTGCATAGGGTGGGTGAGCACCAGATCGTAATGTATGGCACCGTCGGCCACCACCATGCCGCCGCCGAAACCGGAGACTGCGCACGGACACATAGCCATATCGTCGTACACGGCATGGCATACGGCATCGCCTGAATTTTCTGCCGCAAGGTGCGCCAACCCGGCCTTTACCCGGGAATGCGCCGACCTTACAAGCATGTCGAACGTGTCGGCATCCTCACGCTCCATCCTGAGAGCATCTATAGCGCCATCGTCTCCGCCCGCCGCAGCCGATACGGAGAACAGACGGTCGGACGATTGCCGAAACAGCGCGTCGCGCGAGAAGACAATATCTATTCTATCCATAAGCTACAATAAATTCATCTGTTCCTGATACATGGCACGCGCATCCGACGCCGCCTCGTTCTCGTTCATCACGGTAAGCACCTTGCAGGCCGTAAGCCATGCCAGCGGAGATACCAGCCTCTCGGGGAAACGCTCGCCCACGGGAATGTCTACCACCGCTTCCGCCGTATCTATCTCGTGTGCGGCACCCTCGGGCAGAGAGAAGTAGCAGAGCGTGTCGCCGTCTATTACAACCACCGGCTTGGCACAACCGCCGCGCGCGCACTCGTTGAACTGCCTCATGTAGACCGGCGAGCCGACACTATAAGCCACAGTCACAGGGCGCTTCCAACCCTTCATGCGGAATGCTTTGAGGCGTAAAAAGCCATCGGGAAGCTCCACCACGCCCGAACCGTCGTCCATAGGCATAACGGGCGAAGAACTGAAATCGGCCACGGCATCGCCCAACGCATGTACCGGAGCCAGACGCAACACCTGACCGGCAGCCTCGTCGAGGAAGCGGTCTATGGGGTGAGAGAGGCCGTAAGATGTCGACCCGTCCGGCGACACCTCGTCGACACATTGCAACACCCGCGCTTTAATCTCCTCGCGCGTCATTTTACAACGCTCCTTTCGGTCCATTGAGGGAAGCGGTAGCCTCTT
Organism: uncultured Rikenellaceae bacterium; assembly: GCA_910588925.1. Lineage (GTDB taxonomy): Bacteria > Bacteroidota > Bacteroidia > Bacteroidales > Rikenellaceae > CASDZP01. The sequence continues at coordinate 4,236 of CAJURV010000014.1, read as the reverse complement.
TGCGCCAGTTCGCTACGTATCTTATCGCTCGTCATCTTCACGGGCAAGGCGAGCGACAACTCCGAGGCGGCCCACTCTATGGCCGTCTGACGGTTATGTACCTCCGGCACCTCTACGTACGCGCCATCGTCGGTGTCGGCATCGACAGCCACATGCCTCTGACCGCCGAAGACCTCATAGTCGACCCCGTATGCGGAATCGGACTCCAATGCACGTTGCAGCGACTCGTCGCCGGTTATGAACACTCCGTTACGACACGCCGGAGCGCCATGTCTTCTCTCAAAGCGGACAACGGTTTCCGAGCCGCCCACACTAAGCGTGGTTATAAGGCGCGGAGAGTTTATCGATATATAAGTCTTTTTGCTCATGTAATTAAGAATAAAATGGCGGGAGACACCAAGGCGGCCTCCCGCCGTATTTATGACAGATTCTACCGGCACCGTCTACATGCCGTATTCGGTCGGTCGCCCCTATGCCTTGGGCTTGATAATGGCATGACAACCGGGATAACGCAGAGTGAGGGCGGAAACCTCCTGTATCACGCGCGCGTCGGCATTCTTCTGACCCGATTTCTTGAGATCGAGTTTTGTCACGCTCATGGGCACGAACTCATGTTTGGTGATGTGCTCCAGATCGAGTATAAGACCGCAATCTTCCCATCCCGCCTCTAAGAAGAGAGGGGCGAGCACTATATCCAGCGAACCGAAATAGCTCTGTACCTTGCGTACATCCACCCCGAGGGCGTTGTCTTTGGCAAGCGGAGCGATATTTTTCTGGAACTCGTCGACGCACGAGAGTGATTTTATAAGACCCGAACCGGCCAAAAGCAACCTGTTGGTAGAGCCGTTATTACCGTCGAATACCTCTTTGAGCCAGCCGTTATACTGTTCTTTGGTAACCGTTCTGTCGCCCGAACCGCTGCCGTAAGTGAGAACGGTCTCTATGTCGCGGGTGATACCTCGGGTGAAGTAGGTGCGGTCGTTACCCTGAGTGTACTCGCCGCCCTGGCCGAAAAGCATCGACAGCTCCATCTCCATCTTCATGGAAAGGACATTGACCGCCTCCAGATTAGAGAAGCCCCAGTTAGCCTCCTTGCGGGTGAGACGCTCGAATGTGGACTCCTCTATCTGAGCCATAAAATTCTGGCAATACTGCCAAGAGAGGCTCGGATAAACGGAGAAGGGTTCGGTAGATATGGCCAACTCGCTTTTGGCCTGCCCCATGCGTATAAGCTCGCATCCCGATGTGAAGTCGGGCACCACGAACTTATCGCCGTTATCGCCCGCGGCACTGCCCCTGACACCGTTCACGGGCACTATCTCTATAACGCTGCCCGACTTTGAGAGCACGTAGAACATGACATCGTCGCGATGGGTGCCTGCAGCTCCTATCGTAGCATGGTGCAACGTGCCGGGCAGGGTGAGGTCGCGCATGAGCAAGGTATCGTGAACGCGCCATATATCGGGGTTCTCCACCTGCAGGAATATGCGGGTCATTTCGGTATCCTTGTAGGTGAACGACGATGCCGGAGTGGCCTGTGAGGCACCCGTACCGTCGGCCGTAGAATCTATCTTGTCGGTGACGGGCTTATACGAAGCCTGATAATAGCCTATCTTCTGCGACTGCGCCTTGACGTGATGTTTGATGTGACGCATTATGGTATCGAGAGGCGTTCTCGAGGGCATCATCTCCACCACGCTCTTGGATATATCCTCCTTGACTAGCTCCGGCGCATACTGATCGGCAGCCGCAACGGAAGCACCACCCGCCAACGGAATGCCGGCCGCAAGCGCGAAAGCGGCTACCGTATCGGAAGCGCAATCGAAAAGACCGGCGACAAACAACACTATCGCCACAGTGGCGAAGACAACGGTTAAGATAACTCTGTTTTTCATTTTCGTTTTTTTAGAATGATTAAAAAAGGTTATATCGCTTCGGCAGACCTTTGCCGGCCTACACTACTCTATAGATAATCTCCGCGCATTATACGCTCTATATATCCGCGTTTGGCGGAGGCGGTAGCCGCACCTCCCGACGAAGCGGGCAGACCGTCGGTCTCGGCAGAACGCCGTAGCTCCTCTATGCGTGCGTTGCGGCCGTCCAACACCCCCTTATCGCGGGCCTCCTGCAAACGCTCCTCCATAGTGTATCCGCACCAAAGACGTTCGAGAGTCTGACGATCTATAATGCCGTGTATCACATCGTCGAACACGCGTTCCACATAGTCGGCGAAACTGTCGCACTCCTCGTCGCTGAGATTTTTCTCGTCGTAGAATCGCGCCACGGTATGTGCAGTGCAATCGCAGTTGCGTTTATGCTCCTCGAGAGCCATATCGTACTGGTGGCGCTTACGTCTCTTTTCCGACAGCTCACGCTGATAAGCGTCCCAGTCGTCGTCTCCGCATTCGGGCGCAAAATCGAAAATATCCGACTTCACCAACGCAACCCTGACCGGCACCCCTTTCATCATCTCGCTGAAAAAGACGGCAAGACGAGGATCGCGCTCCAACATCTCGAACAGACGCTCGTACTCGTCGCTCATACGCTTGTTCTCAGCCACTACACGCCGCAGATAATCTCCGGCGCCCGAGAGCTCGTCCTCGTCGGGCTCATGGCCCAAACGTGCAGCCAACAGCTCCCTGACAGTCTCCTCTAAAGACCGCCCGGTTGTTTTCAATTCTTCCATCATCGACATTTTTTTTCGATTAATTGATTCGTTTTGTCAGGTGCAAATATATGGAGGGGGCCTACCGAGGCAATACGCTTTTTGTACCTATAGTTACAATGTAAAACAGGTGCATCCGTTGGGGATGGTTTTCGCCTAACTACTGAATGCGAACCGTTTTTCGGGATGTAAAAAAGGGAATGTGTTTGACGTCTTTCGTTTTTCGCACAATGACGGATGGTTTGCGGAACGGAGAATGCTTCTATTTTGATAGTATGCTTATTAATATTCCTTAATGATAGAATAGCGTAGGTGCTTTGCAGTATATCATTCGGCGTCACAGAAACGGGAAAGGAAGTGAAAAAGCGTAACTTGTTTCGCAGCCATACATTTTATAGTGTTTGTGGAGAGGATTAACAATATGGATATGAAGCAATAGCTGTAATAACATCAAGAGCTTGGACACTTTAGTAAACAGTGGTCGCTTCGCTCGAGCCGTCAACTACAAATTCCGTTTTCCCGGCCCGAAGCATGAGGGGCATGCGGGCCGCACCTCGCGGTGGGCGGAAATTTCCCCGACGGAGGCCCGCTTTACGATTGGGTTGTTATCGGATGTTTTCGATTGACGCAAGTTCAGTTGTTCTCCCGAAACTCACGCGAGGCGCGTTCCCCCGCAGGCTCCGTCCCTTGTGATGCCGGGAGAAACATCGCAAAAGTGGAGCTCATTTTGCGGCGTTGTATTTTATAAAAAATTGTATTAATATCTCGCAGACAGTTAATGATATAAACGCAATCGGTCCCGAGCGGAGCTAGGATTGTCGATTACAACTTCTGTTTTCCGGCCCCGAGCGAAGCGAGGGGCAATCAAACACAACTTCCGCCGTTAAATCCCGAGGTACGAGGGATTAGCGGGCCGGAGCCTCCCCCAACGGAGGCCCGCTTTACGATTGGGTTGTTATCAGATGTTTTCGATTGACGCAAGTTCAGTTGTTCTCCCGAAACTCACGCGAGGCGCGTCCCCCCGCAGGCTCCGTCCCTTGTGATGCCGGGAGAAACATCGCAAAAGTGTAGTTCATTTTGCGGGGTTGTATTTTATACGGCATTGTATCTTCTAAGGAACAGGGATTAGTAAAGAGTGTTATAATATACGGTTAGTCTCTTTTAGCGTTAGTTTGCCGGAATATGCCAAACACATATTTATATATGCCTCATATCATCAAACTTCCCAATCCACAACCAAATATTCAATCTCAAACCATTTCATAACCCTACCTCCCTCTACCTAAACCCCTGCCTCACCACAAACCATCCATCCCCACCTACATTATTCTTCCTAAACCGCCTTCCTTGATTTCACCTCCCCCTTACACTGATGTAGCCTAAACCACTTTCCAGCTTTCTCCACTCCCAACTAAACACCACCCCCAACATACCCCCATTCCACCGAATTTCCCCTTCACCCCCAAGTGAAAACCCTTCCTCTAACCCCCTCACCGTCACCGCCTCCATCCCGAAAATAATGTAATTTCAAAACCGAACTGCAAAAACAGCATACAAATTACAGTGCAGTA
>CAJURV010000013.1 GCA_910588925.1 uncultured Rikenellaceae bacterium | reverse complement strand
CGAAGGGGATGCAACCGCACGAGCAACACGAAAACGTACCCAACAAAAACAAACGGAACTAAAGCAGAAACGTTAATAAATTTCCAACTACACTGAACACAACTACAAAGACAAGGCACAGAACGTTGCCTAACAACGACTAATAAAGAACGCCGTAAGGCGTATTCCCAACAGCAAAATCCGAGCGAAGCGAGTGGCATAAACTAGTAGTATAAATATGAACGAACAGACACAAACACGCCGTAAGATGTCTCACACAGGAGAAAGCCCGAGCGTAGCGAGGGCAATCAAACACAATTCCACCGTTAAATCCCGAGGAACGAGGGATGAGCGGGCCGGAGCCTCCCCCATCGGAGGCCCGCATAAGTTCCGGCAATCATAGAACCTTTCCGCTTAAATCACCGCCGGGAATCTAAAGAGCGTAACGCTCAAGCGGTCCCCCGCAGGCTCCGTCCCTTGTAACTCACGGCAAGATATGGCTAAAAGCACCCTGACCATACGAGATACAAAAGAATCACACTTACCACATCCGGGAAAAAAGTTCTACTAATGCGCATACCATCAACCCCAAAACAAAATCACCGTTTCGCAAACTACAAATGCCGCAAAACATAACAATCCGAGCAAAACGAGGTAAGTTAAACACAATCCCGCTTTCCCACCCCGAAGCATAAAGACACCCACAATCAAAAACATATCCCTACAATGAGAAAAGCGACAAAATCCGCCCCACCCCCTAACCTATCCCACCGCCCGCAACATGTAACACGCACACCCTCAACCGCCCCGCAAAACCGCTTCCACAACCGCACAAGAATGAACGTAAAGACTTTACACACATTTTGTTACGCGGCAATTTTCGCTGCATCTTTGTAGTGTGAAAAGCGGGATAGAGCAGAGGTAGCTCGTCAGGTTCATTCCCTGAAGGCCGGGGGTTCGATTCCCTCTCCCGCAACAAAACGACAACAAAAAAAGACAACATTAAGAGGAGGGCCTATCGCGCACCTTGCCGATATCGGCTGTAAAGAGATAGGGGCCTTTTTCTGCAAGTCGGAGGCTACGATATAACCGAAGCCAGAAAAGGTCCGGCAGAAGGAGTACGACAGTGGTCGGCAGGGACCTCCTCTTTTAAAACTACGCAAATGAAAATAGAACTCGAACGCATAACCCGCAATGACAGCTACACGTCAGGGCGTCTGTACGTGGACGGCATATACGTCTGCGACACCTTGGAGGACAAAGACCGCGACGACAACCGCAACGGCATCTTCGACGGCGGAGAGACCAAAGTCTACGCCCGTACGGCCATCCCCAACGGCACCTATGAGATAACGCTGGAACACTCGCCTAAGTTCAGCCCGAGATACGGCGGGCGTAAAGTGCCGCGTCTGCACGACGTCCCCCACTTCGACAGCATACTTATACACACGGGCAACACCGTCGACGACACGTCGGGCTGCATCTTGGTGGGAAACAACGACGCACCGGGCCGTATCGCGAACAGCCTCGCTGCATTCGATCGGCTACTACCTATGCTGGAGAGGGCCGCAGCTAAGAAAGAGAAGATATACATAACCGTAAAATAGATGTCAATGAGCGAATACGTATGGCAAATCATCGTCCTTATATCGACAAGCTCCTGCGGCTGGTTCTTCGGCAAGTTGCAGACAAAGCGCGAACAGAAACAGAGCGACTTGCAAATCATAGAGGAGGCGGTATCGCCGCTTCTCACCTCCATAAAGGATCTTACGGAACATAACAACCGTTTGGTGGAGCAATACTTGGAGGAGCAGAAGCAACGCCTGGCCATACAGGAGGAGAACAAAAACCTGAAAGCGGAGCGTGCGGAACTGGCCGAACAGGTGTCGAGGCTGACGGTAAAAGTGGAAAAACTGGAACGAACGATCAAACGATTAGCGAAAAATGAAAAAGATAGTGTTTCTGACTATTAGCATAGCTACTTTCGGATGCAACGCCTCACGGCACACCGTAAAGTCCGACGAGGCGACCGCCGGGCATACGGTCACCGTAACCGCCGGCACCGCAACCGCCGACACTGCGGAACACATACTGACAGCGACCCGCATAGGGCACAACGAAGATGTGGTAACGGAAACAACCGTTTTCGACACCTCGCTCCCGGTCGATTCCGCCACCGGCACACCTCCCGTCAAGATCCGCACCGTACAGAGACGCCGCATCGCCACTCAAGCCGCCCAAGACCTATCGGAAGGCAGACAGACGAGCGCAACGCACGTTACCGACAGCATAACGGACGAACGGTCCGAGAGCAGGACAATATCGGAGACATCGCGCAAAGGGCTCAACCCGTTGCAAAGGGCGCTTTGCCTCATAGGCGCTACGGCAGCACTGTTCGGCATAGTATGGATTCTTAAGAAGTTTATGTAGCCCGGTGAAAATAAGCCGCTAACGCATAGGCTTCCCACACCTAACCAAAGAACGTAGCATGCGTGGATTTTCTGCCCGCCGCAAGGTGTGGCCCGCACTCCGTATGCCCGATCATTACAACGGCCACTTACTCGTAGCGTTACCTTAAACACCTGTTTTACAAGCAGATATATCCGACACGACAACAAACCTTATTAACTCACACTAACAGTAACTAAAACTAAAAAAGAATGTTACCAAGAGTAAAAATCAATTTCGCCAATGGCGCTCTCGGCCAGGTCGAGGCTATGGCCGACGGTTGCTTGGGATTTCTGGCGATAGGCGCCAAAGAGATCGAGGGCGACGACAATTTCAAACTCGGCAAGGCCTATACGGTCAAGAAGCTCTCTGCTTTGGAGGCGCTTGGCGTGACCGAGGAGAACAACCCCAACCTCTACCGCAACGTCAAGGACTTCTATGCCGAAGCGGGCGACGGCGCCGAGCTGTGGCTCATGGGCTTCGCCGACACGGACACCTTCGCCACGGTACTCGACAAAGACAACGCCGAGGGTGCCAAATCGCTCTTGCAGGCCTCTAACGGCAAACTGCGCGGTCTGTTGGCATTCAAGACCCCTGCCGACGACTACACCGTCACCGCCGACGACGGCTTCGATGCCGACGTCACCGCCGGCATGGCTAAGGCGCAGGGCTTGGGCGAGTGGGCTGCCGACCAGTTGTACGCCCCCATTTTCACGCTCATGGAGGGCTACGGCTTCACCGGCGACGCCTCTAAGCTCAAAGCGCTCACCACCACGGAGTATAACCGCGTAGGCGTAGTAGTGGGCGACACCCTGCCCCACAGCCCCAACGCCTGCATGGGCATAGTGGGCGGACGCATAGCCGTATCGCCCGTACAGCGCAAGATCAGCCGCGTCAAAGACGGCGCGCTCACACCGCTCGTAATGTACATAGGCGACAGGCTCGTGGAGATAGCGGACGTTGAGACCATTCACGAGAAGGGCTACATCACCTTCACCACGTTCGTGGGCCGCACCGGCTACTTCATCGCCGACGACAACCTCGCCACCCGCGTAGAGGACGACTACCGCTCCCTCACCAACCGCAGAGTGATAGACAAGGCCTACCGCGTAGCCTACAACACCTTGCTCGACTCCCTCAACGACGAGGTGCCCATCGCCACGGACGGCACACTCTCGCCCGCATGGTGCGCATCGGTAAAAAGCAACGTGGAGCGGGCCATCGTCTCCAACATGACGGCCAACGGCAACCTGGGCAACGACCCCGGCGACACCAACGACACCGGCGTAGAGTGCAGCATAGACTATGCGCAGAACATCCTCGCCACCTCGCATCTTGCAGTGGGCTTGCGAGTGAAACCCAACGGATACGCAAAATACATAGATGTGGAACTCGGCTTCAAAACCGAATAAAAAACCAAAAAAGATATGTTTAACAGCAGACAGTACGAATGGGCGGACATAACCGTCTTTGCGGGAGGCCGCGACATCACGGGCATACGCTCGATCAAATACTCTACCAAACAGGAGAAAGAGCTCCTGCACGGCAAAGGCAACAACCCCCTCTCCATTCAGAAGGGCAACAAGACCAACGAGGGCGAAATAGGCCTTCTGCAGTCGGAGCTGGAGGCGCTCGAGGTGGCGGCCGGCGGCTCTATCCTCGACCTCGAACTCAACGTGGTAGTCACCTACGGCAACCCCTCCAAGGGCGATGCGGTCAAGACCGACCAGCTCATAGGGGTGCAGTTCACCGAAGACCCCCGCGAACTCAAACAGGGCGACAAGTTCATGGAGATAACCGTGCCGTTCCTATTCCTCGAAAAGAAACCCCTCGTGTAATACGATAACGGTTTGAAAACCGGCCCTTTTCAATCCGTTTTCAGGTTGTGTAGCGTTTGTTACACAGCTTGAAAACAGAGAGAAAAGAGCTCTTAACGTGAGTTTGATATAATAACTGGGATAATATCAAAAGCTATATTTTTTGGCGTATGGAGGTCCGAGCGAAGCGAGGAATATCAGATACTTTCCGCTTGTTCGGTCCGAATGAAGTGAAGACCGCGCGGGCCGCACCTGGCGGTGGGCATAAATCCCCCCCAACGAAGGCCCGCTTTACGATTGGTTTCTATAGTATTTATCGCTTTAAAGCAATATACACATTTCTTATACACCACCGTTCAATGCGGTCCCCCGCAGGCTACGGCCCGCGCTTCGCATCGCTGTGATTACAAATAACTGACTATACTGCAACGATATATGAAAAGTTCTATATCGAACTCACATTCTTAACAAAATTCAATGACTTTTAAAAACGAAAACATCATGGCAAAAGAGAAACTTACAGGACAAGCAACAGCAGAACAGATTCAGGAATGGAAAGCCAAACACGGCGACATATTCTCGGTAAAGGTGGACGGGCACGTATGCTATCTGCACAAGCCCAGCCGCAGAACCATATCGTACGCATCGGTGGCAGCCAAGACCGACCCCCTCAAATTCAACGAGACGCTCTTGCGCGAGTGCTGGTTGGGCGGTAGCGAGGCCATCCGCAACGACGACGACAAATTCCTCGCCGCAGGCGGCATCCTCGACCGCATCGTAGAGATCAAGACTGCCGAACTGGAAAAGCTCTAACGGCTACCGGGGTCGAAGCGGGCGACTGGTTGCGACAGATAGACGCACAACTGCGCTACTACATGCACGCCGACCCCGATAGCCTTACCGATACGGAGTGGGCCTTGCGCGTGAACGAACTGAAATGGATTCGGGAAAAGGAGGCGGAGAGTTATAGGTAGGAGATGTTAGGCGTAGGTATCTAAAATACTTATAAGTATAATTAGAGCAATTGTGATACTCCACATCCATACTATGGCCTTAGACATTTTCGGGTGTGTCTTGCGGTTGCGGTAAGCTACGAAAAATGGAATAATCGGTGAAAGAGCTGCAATCAGAAAGAACAATATGATTCCGAATACCAGCTTGAATAACAACTCACCTATTACCAAACCATAAGCACCGAATAACTTGAACGGAAACAGAAATACCTGTTTTATGATTTCTGCAAGCCCCGTTACGGATGTGTTAAGAGGAAACCAAACCCACATAATTACTACATATTTTTCTCAAAAATAACAAATAATTTTTTGAATGGCAAATGTTCGTGAACAAACCATGTCTCTTAACGATAAGGTCTCCGACAGTTATGAAAAGATGAACTCCTCTTTAAAAAGACAACAGATTGTTTATTCTGAAGTAACCAAAACCATGTTGGGGTTCACCAAAACTGCCAACGGATTCGGATTATGTTTCGGTCGTATTAGAACAGGTATGAAAGCTATCGAATCAGAAATCGAGTCGATAAGCAAAAGAATGGTTTCTGCGTCTCGGGATATGCAAAAAAGTGAAAAGACTAAGTCGGAGACCTATACTACTAATGACAACAGTACCAATAATAAGGCTCAATCATTAGGCTCAAGCAATAACAATACTCCGAACGTGCAGTTCAATCCGGGCAACTTTAATCCTCTACATAAATTATTAAATAAAGCCTCCCGAGTAGTAACGGACTACGTCGCCGAAGCCTCAGCGGCGTACGAGAAACAAGTACAGGCCGAGGCAAGGTTGACTGCCGCCATGCGCCTACATGCAGGAGCTTCCGACGAGGAGATAGCGAGCATTAAGCGACTAATTTCGACACAACAGTCTCTCGGTGTGATAAGCGACCAAGTGCAGATGTCGGGAGCACAGCAGTTGGCCACTTTCGTACAGAATACTGGCAGCATAGAAGCTCTCGTGCCGGCCATGAACAACTTGTTGGTCCAACAGAAAGGGCTTAACGCCACAGAAAGCGATGCCGCAAACATAGGCAACCTCATGGGCGAAGCCATGAAAGGCAACACCTCCGCGCTCGCCGACATGGGCATAAAATTCACCGCCGCACAGGAGCAGATGCTCAAATACGGAGACGAGGCGCAACGTGCCGCCGCACTGGCCCAAGCAATAACCGACAATGTGGGCGAAGCCAATCAGGCGCTTGCCGCCACTCCGGAGGGCGGTCTTCAAAAGCATGCCAACACTATGGATGACCTGCAGGAGCGCATCGGGAAATTGCAAAAGTCGATAAAAGGGATGTTGCTTCCTGTGTTCGATATTATAAGCGGGGCCTTAGAGGGAGTGGTTTCGTGGTTCGAGCAGAATCAAGAAACTATTATGACAGTTATAAATACGATATCCCAGGCAATACGTTCTGCCTTTTCTGTTATAGGTATCGTTATTGACGGGGCATCACAATTCTTCGGATGGTGGAACGATAAACTAAAGGAGGGAAACTGGATTATCTCTATTGTTTCTATTGCATTAGGAGCGTTAGCTATGTCAATGGCCATATTCACTATCAAGGCAAAGGCTATGGTTATGTGGACTAAAATGGTGTCCGGAGCCAAAATGGCATGGGCTGCGATACAAAACGGCCTCAACCTTTCACTGTTGGCTTGTCCGCTCACATGGATTATTGCTATGGGTATCGCCCTCATAGGCGTCATAACCTACCTCTGCTACAAAATAGAGGGCTGGGGTTCGCTTTGGGACGGCGTGGTCGGCTTCATGAAATACGCCTTTATGGCATACGTGGACTTTGTAAAGCTCTATTTCAACGCCTTGGTCAACTGGATAATGATCGGCGTCGACAAGATAAAGCTCAAATGGTATGAGTTCAAGGAGGCGTTAGGTTTGGGCGACAGCTCGGAGAATCAGGCGGCCATAAAGCAGATAACCGCCGACATGGAGGAGCGTCAGAAGGCCATATCCGACGGGGCTGACAAGGTCAAGGAGAACCTGTTGAAAGCCAAAGAGTCGCTATCGGGCATCGACATGTCGTGGAACTCCGAAAAATCGCTGTCGGACGTAACCAACGGGCTGAAAGAGAAGTTGGGCATGGGCGGTGCGTCGTCGGCTCCCGGCACTGACGACACTGTACTCACCGATGACCCAACACAAAACACAACCGGTCTGTTGCCCGGAAGCGGCAACGGCAAAAACAACGACTCCGCCCTCTTGCCCGGAACCGGGAGAGGCAACAATTCGGTCGGCACAGGAGTAGGAACCTCCTCGGCGATATCAACAGGCGGCAGTCGCTCGTCGTCCGTGACGATAAACCTCAAATCGTTGGTGGAGACCCTGTCGTTCGGCAGCTACGAGGGCGACCGCGACACCATGCAGAGAGACCTCGAGAGCCGTCTCATACGGGTATTGGAAATGGCAAATTCGGCAATGTAATGAGTAGAATAGAATATGAGATAGACAAACTCGCCCCGCGGGCGGATGCGGGCTACAGCGGCAATCCGCTCGACCCGGCGGGAGTGACGATAAACAAGGCGTTGGGGCGTTACGGGGCCATACCTCCGTTTTTCATCCCCCGCAAGGGCGATATAATAACGCAGGCGGAGTACGATGCCGACAAGATAAAGACGGATTATGCCGCCTCGGGGACGGTTCGCTCCGTGATGCCTATGAGGGTGAAGCGTAGCGGCGACACAGAGTTCTTCACCCTGCCCATAGAGCCGTTGGTTACCATAAGCGGTAAAAACACCATAGTGCGCCGCGCCGTAGCCAAGGCCAAAGATGGCGGCACCATAAAGGAGTGCTGGAGTCAGGACGACTACGAGGTAACCATACAAGGCGTGGTAACAGGAGGCGAGCCCGACAAGTACCCGGAGGCACACGTAAAGAGACTGTTGGAGCTGTTCGACGAACGACAGGCCATAGAGGTGGACCAGGACGTGCTCTTGACGTTCGGCATCAAGTATCTCGCCATAGAGAGCGTATCGTTCCCACACACCAACGGCATCAACAACCAGAGTTACGAAATCAAGGCATACAGCGACAACAACGCCGAGCTTCTAATAAAGATATAGCCATGTTTGCAATGAATTTCGACATAACGATAGGCTCTTTCAGGCTCACCATGCTCGATAGCGTGGAGGTGACGCGCAGCGTGGAGAACCTCGCCGACACCGCCGTCATAACCCTGCCCGGCACCGCCTATAACCGCGCACTCGAGGTGGAGGACAAGATAAGCGAGGGCGACCCGGTGTGCATACGCTTCGGCTACGACGCCGACACGGAGGAGCTGCCGGTGGAGTTCGAGGGCTACGTAGACACCATAGCCACCGAGGAGGGCTCCATAAAGATAACGTGCGAGGACGAGCTTTACGCATTCCGCAAAGAGGTACGTAACACGGTACTCACCGATGTGTCGGCGGGCGACCTGCTCTCTCACGTGGCAAGCGAGATAGGCGGGTTCGACGTGGCGTGCGACTACGACTTCAGGTACGACAAGTTCACCATATACGAGACTACCGGATTCGATATACTCAAAAAGGTACACGAGGAGACACGGGCCAACATCTACTTCAAGGGCAAGACCCTGCACGTGCATCCGCAATACGCAGAGACGGGCGGTAAGGTAATATACGACTTTGCCGTGAACATAGAGAAATCGGAACTCAAGTACAAGGATGGCGACAGGCGCAAGCTGACGGCCACCGTAGAGGGCACCGACGCCGCAGGCAAGACGGTAAAGGTGACCAAAGGCACCCCCGGCGGCGACAAATTCACCATCAAGCTGCCCGGCGTTTCGGACATGGGGGCCTTGGAGCGCAGGGCCGACGAGGAGCTGAAGGCCAAAGCGTACTCCGGCTACGAAGGGAGCTTCACCGCTTGGCTCGTACCCCGTGTGGAGCCGGGAGACATAGCCGAATTGCGCGACGCCGACTACGAGACCAAAAACGGCTCCTATTACGTGGTCTCCACCGAGACGACATTTTCGTCGGGCGGCGGCAGCCGTAAGATAACCATAGGCAAAAAGATATAGTGACATGGATAAATCATCGAAGATAAAGGGGCTGATACGCTCCATAACAGGCACCGACAGACCGTCGTTCGGCTTCCGGCTCATGGAGGTGGTATCCGTAGAGGGCGACCTCTGCCGCGCCAAAATAGACAACCTCGAAATACCCGACATACGGCTATCGTCGATAAACGGCGGCTCCAGAAACGGACTGCTCGTAACACCCGCCACAGGGAGCATAATATTGGTGGCCGACCTCTCGTGCGGAAACCTCCGGGAGCTGTGCGCCGTGGCTTACTCAGAGATAGAATCCGTGCGATTCCATCAGGGCGACACGACTATCACGGCCGACGGAGAGAAGACGGAAGTGGTGGTGGGCGGAAGTTATATCCTCGTCAATAACGGCAAGATTAAACTTTTCGGAGGAAAAGAAAATAAAGAAAAAAATAAAGAGGAAGAAAATGACAAATCAAATGGCGGGTTGGTGAAAGTCAAAGAACTAACATCTAAAATAAATGCACTGGAAGCGTCACTTAATGATTTAAAGAGTGTGTTTGGCACATGGACTCCAGCTGCGCAAGATGGAGGTGCAGCATTGAAAGGAGCAATTACCGATTGGGCCTCAAAAGAGCTCACCGTCACACAAAGAACTGACATCGAAAACCCAAAAGTAACCCACTAATGTCAAAAAGAACAGGAATATTAATAGACCCCGACACCGGCGACCTCCGTCTGTCGCTCGCCCGGGACCGGCACGGACTAATAACGGATGGGTTGGAGACAGGCGAGACGACCTATCAGAATCAGGCTATGATACTTCAGGCATTCAAGGGAGAGTTCAAGGAACACCCTGTGCTGGGCGCGGGCATATCCGACATGGTATGCGACCACGAGACGGCGGGCTGGAAGCGCGAGATAGCCATACAGCTGGAGTCCGACGGCATGAAGCTGAACGAGTGCCGCCTCGACATAAACGACAATAAACTGACGATAGATGCGACATACGATTCATAACAGACAATCGCTCCTCGACATAGCAATACAGGAGTGCGGAGCGTTAGAGGCGGCCTACCGTCTCGCCGAAAAGAACGACATAGCCCTCACCGCCGACCTCGTACCGGGCGAGCATATAGCATTAGCCCCCAAAGACATACGAAACAAGCGCATGGCGGCAAGCATGAAGGCCTACAGGGCAGAGCCGGCCACAGCCATATCGGAGAGCGACATAGCCCTCGTTCCGTGGAGCGGCATAGGACTGATGGGCATAGAGATAGATTTTATTGTAAGTTAACGTGAGTTCGATACAACAGCTACAACAATATCAATGGCTTAGTATTTTAAGAAATAGTGGCCCGAACGAAGCGAGAGTTGTAAGACACTTTTCCTCTTGGACGGCCATAAGCTAAGCGGGGGCCGTGCGGGCCGCACCTCGCGGTGGGCAGAAAACTTCCCCACACGAAGGCCTGCAATAGAGAGTAGCCAAACTAAGCGTTATTCGCCAAAGGCACCTGACCGCATTTGCTGACTTCCACGCTTTGTGCGGACCCCCGCAGGCTCCGTCCCTTGTTTACGTAAGGCAAAGACAGAACTCTGTGTTGGAAAACAGGCTTTGTATATGATTTATACGTAATTGCATCTGATGTCCGGGTTTTACCTGACAGCAATAATCAAAATTCAAACAACTTCTAATGAGAACCATAGAACAAATCAAAGAGACTATCGCCGTCGACTTCATGAACAACGAGACGGTAGCCGACATGTTCGGATTTCCGGCAGGTGACAACTTCGCCGCCCACTTCAGCAAGGTGTCGATAATCAACATACTGTTCTATCTATTCGCATCTGCGGCGTGGGTGCTGGAGCAATTTTTCGAGTCGCACAAAAAGGAGGTGGAGGCCCGCATAGACGAGACAATCCCCCATCGCCCCAAATGGTATCGCGACAAGGTACTGGGCTTCATGAAAGACATGACGCTCATACCCGACACCGACGACTACGACACCTCCGACATGAGCGACAGTGACATAGAGGCGGCCAAGGTGGTGAAACACGCCGTAGCCGTCGAGAGCTCCGACGCCTCCCTGCTCACTATAAAGGTGGCCGGAGAGGAAAGCGGGAGAAAACGCCCGCTGGACGACGAGACGGAACGGCAGCTAACAGCCTACTTGTCGGAGATAAAGGATGCCGGCGTACGTATCAATTTAGTCAACGAGGAGCCGGAGAAGTTCACTTGCGATGCAGACATATACTACAATGCCATATTCTCGGAAAACGATGTGAGAGAACGATGCGAGGAGGCGATAACCGGCTACATAGAGAATCTGCCGTTCAACGGAGAATACTCCGACATGGCTCTGACAGATGCATTGCAGGCCGTGGAGGGGGTGAAAGTGGTACACCTGACGAAGACCGAGATACATTCGTCCCCAAAGGGGACATTGGTGATATGTACCCCCTCGGCGGGATATCTTGAAAAAGGAGTCGTCACACTTAACATGATAGCCCATGATTAGATACGACATCAACTTCAAGCGGTTGGCACTCATGCTGCTGCCGACGTTCCTAAGACGCCCCGTCACGGCCTACCTCTCATACGCGATAGTGGCGCCGATAGCCCACATACACACAAAGCTAGTACGGCTACGCAACGAGACCGTGTACCACCTCGAACACAACGGACAGGTATGTCATCTGCGTGCGGCCCTCAACGACGCCCTCGACCTGTCGCAACGACGCATAACCGTAGACGACAAAGAGAGCGACAGTCTCCTCGGCACGCTGATATTCACCCGAGACCAGTGCAGGCAGAGCTTTCTGCCGCTCAGAGAAGACGGTCGCTTAGTCATAAACCGTCGTGGCTTCAGCGGCGCCAAAAACATAGACTTCTGGGTGACGATACCTGAGGAGCTGATGGCAGTGACCGACGAAAAACAACTGACAGCGATAGTAAACACCTACAAACTCGCCTCCAAACGGTGGGTAAAAAACATAATATAACATCAAGACATGGAAACAGTAATAGGTAATTTTCTGAAACAGCCCAACCGCGACTTCCCGCTGGATTGCGACACGCTCGCCACCCTGCAGAACAACACCGCATTGGTAGCCGCCATCGGCAACATAGCCGGCGACAAGGTGATTCTTTACGGGTGCGAACCGAAAGACAACGGCATCCGACGCGACCCCGGCTATGTGTTTGTACGCACCATAGCCTACCCGCAGGGCGAAGTGCTCTACTGGGAGGGCGGTAACATATCCGAGGGCATGTATGTAAAGACCACCGACGTGACAGTCAGCGCCCAAGGCTACGAGTATCCCCAAGCCTACACCAAGCGCACGTTGGCACCGGGCGTGGGCAGCGAGAACTTCAAATGGACAGACTTCGTAAAACCCCGAACCTCTGCCGAACTCAACGCACAGATAGCAGAACTGATACAGCGGCAAGGAACGGTGGAGACAAAAGTTGAGAGCGCCGAACCGTTCGGAGTAATCAAGATGTGGGCGGGTAAAAGCCTCCCGACTAACTACATGTTCTGCGACGGTAGCATACTCAAGGCCGAGGAGTATCCCGAACTTTACGAGGCTATCGGCGACACGTTCAACACCTGCAATAACAAAAACGGTAGCGCGCCCTCGTCCGTACAAAGCGGCAGTTTCTGTCTTCCCGATCTGCGCGGACGGTTTATCGTGGGACGCGACATAAAAAACGATAAGAACAATCGTCCCGAATATCCCGAATATAATGATCCCGATTACACTGAATGCGGCAATACCGGCGGTGAAAAAAAACACATACTCACCATCGAAGAGATGCCCAAGCATTCTCATAACTATACTATTTATGCGAAAGGCTCAAAAGACCGTCAGCGATTATCCGGCAAAAGAAATAACGATAGTGATACGGATGATGTTCGCCAAACGACAGAAATCGGCAACAACAAAGCGCACGAGAACCGTCCCCCCTACTACGTGCTAGCCTACATAATCAAGGTACGATAACCATAAAAAACATTACAATGCCAACAAAAAGCACCGTACAACTAAAGGAGTGGTTCCGCAAGGGATGTTACCCCAAAGAGGAGCACTTCGCCGACCTTATCGACAGCTATTTTCACAAAAAGGAGGGCGAAATAGAGATAGCCCGCATAAAGGAGTTACCGGAAAGGCTCAACGACAAATATCCGAAAAGCGACGGCCAGGAGCTGGAGTCCAAAGTAGCGACATTAAGGGACGATTTCGACTCCTACCGCGAACAAACGGACGTGCAGATCGTCAACATAATCGACAATCTGGAGGAGATAGAGGAGGTCGACGAGCGCCAACAGGGCGAGATAGACACCTTGCAGACGAGGCTCGACGATGCCCGTGCGGACATAGACGATGAAATAGCACGTGCCCAAGCCGCCGAAGCAGAACTAGAATCACGCTTCCAAGACGCAATAGGGAACATCGACTCCGTACTCGACCATATAAACGGGGAACAGCCAAGATAGAAGACATGACAACGACAACAGAAAAACTGAAATACCTTAATGGCACAAAAGAGGCCATAAAAGACGCTTTGATAGAAAAAGGCGTAGACATGAGCGGCGACATACCGTTCAGAGAGTATGCCGATAAGATAAGGGAATTAGGACCTACTGACGACCTATATTATGGCATCGAATTTAATACCACCACATCCTCACCCGACTGTACCCGTATAGGCAACATGAATCTACACCGTTCATTGCCTATTCATAATCGTATGAGGGGATGCCTGCTCGACGATAACGGTAATGTGATAGAGTATCTCAATCAGCACGATTGGACCATCAACACGAGAGACGGCTCCCGCGGGCAGGTAATGGTGCAACTTCCAGAATATTACCGAAAATTCGAGACAGATGGAGATGTCCGCAGAGTAAAGGTGTCCGAATATCCTCTGCCTGGCTATCATTTAGTTAAGAAAAAATATATCGGAGCTTACGAAGCTGCTTTGCAGCATTCGACGTCTAAACTCTGCTCCGTTGTCAACTTCACGGTAGATTATCGCGGAGGCGGCAACAACAACGCCGGTTACGATGGGACACCCAGGTCATTCCTCGGGCGCCCGCATGCTAACTCATCGAGAGAGGTGTACCGCACATACGCCCGTAACCGTAACCCCAACACGACAAACTGGAATATAATACCGTTTACTGCTTGTGGCGACCTCTACTGGCTCTATGCCGTAGAATACGCTACTTTTGACACCCAAAAACCAGTCAGTTACACTAAAGACGACAACGGATTTGCACAAGGCGGCCTTGGCGTTGGGGTAACAGAATGGGATTTTAACGGTTGGCATGGGTTTAACTACAATACATCGTTCATCCCTTGTGGCTGGACCGATAATCTCGGTAACGGCTCAGGAGAGGTAGTTTACGATGTTAAAGATAGTAAAGGTGCGATTATCAGAACATTCATGGTGCCGCGCTATCGCGGAATAGAGAATATTTTCGGTCATCTTTGGAAGTGGGTAGACGGATATATAGGATTCTTTTCGCAGACTCCGGATGGAGACTTCTACGATATTTATATTACCGAAAACCCCGATCTGTTCAACTTGAGCGACACCTCCGGGTATAGGCATGTTGCAAAAATACCTTATTACGATGGGGGATTCATAGACTCGATAGTGTTCGGCGAAGAGGGGCTGATTATTCCGGTAACGACAAATGGTAGCTCGACCACATATTTCTGTGATGAATCCTTTTTGGGCCCTGTTGACGATATTCCACACGCTATTGCGATGGGTGGCTCGGCATTGAATGCCGGCGGAGGGTGTGGGCTAATTGACCAGCTTGCCTCGAATAACGGGGACGGTCACGACAACTCCGTCGGCACACGACTTTGCTATATTCCTAATTAAACTTAATAACTTATACCAATGAGACGTAGATGTGTATATTTTTACAGGAAGCCCGATAAATTCGAGGCGGTGGGTAATAGCAATTACCTATACCATTGGGATATTCAGGAAGAGACCGTCGAAAGGTTGGTTCCCTCCGGCACTACCTCAGTGCCTTTCTTTTTGGAGAAATCGACGATGTATTCTTGCGATAAGGCGATAACATAAGGTAAGCCTGATTACGACAAATGTGTAGAAGCCGTGATAAGAGCCAGTTATACGTCAGATGAGGAACTTGCTCTCATCAACAAGTATAATGCTTACCTACTAAAGATACACGATGATGAAGCATTGTTGGTGAGTATGCGAAACTCCTATCGTATGTCTCATCCGTGAAAGAGATGGTTAAAAATGATATAAGTGAAATGGTTTAAATAGGACAAGGAAGGGGAAAATAAAAGCCCCCGACCTGTTAGCAGGACCCCAATCACACTAACACAAAGATGCGCCACAACGCAGTCGTAAGGCATTAGCCCTCGATTATGCGTTGTGGCGCATCTTTGTGTTAGTGTGATTGGCTTTACAAAAACATGAAAAATAATTCAAAATCACATTTATCTTATTGCCGCACAGCCCCGAGCCATTTTACGCATTCCTATAGCCCGTAGGCCCGCGCCACCAACATTAAGTCGGC
Source organism: uncultured Rikenellaceae bacterium (assembly GCA_910588925.1). Taxonomy (GTDB): domain Bacteria; phylum Bacteroidota; class Bacteroidia; order Bacteroidales; family Rikenellaceae; genus CASDZP01. The sequence goes on along the minus strand of CAJURV010000013.1, from coordinate 19,898 downwards.
GAGAGCAACGGCGGTCACGGCCTCCGCTATAACCGGCACGCGCAACGCTATGCAGGCGTCGTGGCGGCCTTTAACCACTAACGGTTCGACCTTGCCTGTCTCGAAGTTATATGTCATCTGCGGGGTAGCTATGCTCGACGTGGGTTTCACCGCTATTCTGAACAATATGTCGCCGCCGTTGGTGATGCCGCCGTTGATACCTCCGGCATGGTTGGTGAAGGTGTGTCCCGCGGCGTCTGAAAGCCTGTCGTTGTGTACCGACCCTCTCTGCGAGGCGGAAGCGAAGCCATCGCCGAACTCCACTCCGCGTACGGCCGGTATGGAGAAGAGCAGATGCGACAAACGGCTCTCCACAGAATCGAAGAAAGGTTCACCCCATCCGACAGGGACACCCGAGGCCCTGCACTCCACTATACCTCCTATAGAGTCGCACTCTTTCAGCGCACGTTCTATCACCACGGGGAAAAGACGACGTTCGCGCTCACCGCCTATCTCCGTAACCTCTGCGGATACGGTTACCCCACAGGTCGCGAGCATCTTTTTGGCTACAACGCCCGCAGCCACCAGCCCGAGAGTTATACGTCCGGAGAAGTGACCGCCACCGCGATAGTCGTTATGCCCGCCGTATTTGACACCGGCAACGAAATCGGAATGGCCCGGGCGAGGATGGCAGACAAGAGCCGAATAGTCGCCGCTACGGGTATTCTCGTTGTCGAACAGCACAGTCATGGGGGCCCCGGTGGTATGCCCCTCGAAAAGACCGCTGACTATATGCGGCGTGTCGGACTCCTTACGTGGCGTGGTTCCGCGCGCTCCCGAACGACGCCGGTCGAGATCGGAGGCGAAGTCCTCCTCGCAAAGCGGCACTCCGGCGGGTATGCCGTCTATCACCGCTCCTACGTTCACGCCGTGCGATTCGCCGAATATAGATACTCTGAAAAGTGTTCCTGTGGTGTTCATTCTTAATGACTTATACGGATATCAACTTCATCCTGCCATATAGCGTTGTCTGGCCTGTACCGCCGCCGGTCAAAGGCAACAGCCCATAGAGAGCCCGCTACATGTTTTTACGCGCCCTCTTAGCCATGGCCGACGCGAATACGAAATCGTTAAGCTCCTTATTCTCGCTCATGAGTATATCGTCCTTATTGCCGCGCCACCACAACTTGCCCTGATATATGAATACCACCGTATCGCCTATCTCCATGACCGAGTTCATGTCGTGGGTGTTGATGATGGTGGTGATGCCGTACTCCTCCGTGATCTCCTTTATCAGATTGTCTATCACTATGGATGTGAGCGGATCGAGACCCGAGTTGGGCTCGTCGCAGAAAAGATAACGAGGCTTCATTACTATGGCCCGCGCTATGGAGACACGTTTGACCATACCGCCGCTTATCTCGGAGGGATAGAGCTTGTGGGCGTTATCTATGCGGACGCGTTTGAGCGTCTCGTTGACGATATCGAGCTTATCGCTCTCGGCAAGATCGGTGAATATGTCGAGCGGAAACTTGACATTCTCCTCAACGGTGAAGTAGTCGAAAAGGGCGCCCCCCTGAAAGAGCATGCCCACCTGTTTGCGGACATCTTTCTTCTCCTTGAAATTGAGCGAACTGTAACATATATCGTCGTAATATATGTGGCCGCCGTCGATCTGGTGCAACCCTACCAACGACTTGAGAAAAACCGTCTTGCCGGAACCGCTCTGCCCTATTATGAGATTTGTTTTCCCCGTCTCGAACGTGGCGGTAACATCGTCGAGCACCATGCGCCCGTCGAACTGCTTCGATACATGTTCGGCTCTTATCATCTATGCCTTGCGTTGCGCCCTTTTCAATAAGAGAAAAAGAGCTTGGTTAATATCACGTTGAAAATAAGCACCACTATAGTGCTGGAAACAACCGCCTGAGTACTGGAACGTCCCACCTCCAACGAATTGCCCTTGGCGTAATAGCCGAAGAACGACGACACCGACGTGATGATAAACGAGAAAACCACCATCTTGGTGAAGCCGTAAAGGACCAGATAGGGACGGAAGTCGCTGGTAAGACCGGTCATGAAATCGTCCGGCGTCATCATATCCACGGTAAAGACAATGAAATAACCGCCCAACACACCCACGAACATACTCATAAGGGTCAGCATCGGGAAGAAGATTATGGCAGCTATTATCTTGGGCAATATGAGGTGGTTGGCCGAGTTGACCCCCATTATCTCAAGGGCGTCGATCTGCTCGGTGATGCGCATGGAACCTATCTCCGAAGCTATGTTCGACCCGACCTTACCGGCCAGTATCAACGCCACTATAGTGGAGCTGAACTCGAGTATGAGCGATTCGCGGGTGGCATAGCCTATCAGGTATTTGGGCAGAAACGGCGACTCGAGGTTGATAGCCATCTGCAAAGCGACCACAGCTCCCATGAACACAGATATGATAGCCACTATGCCTATGGAATTGAGCCCCAACTTCTCCATCTCGTCGAAGAGCTGGCGCCGGAACACCTGCCGCTTGACCGGACGCTGAAACACCTTGCGCATCAACATCATGTAACTGCCTATCTCTCCGAGTATTTTCGTTATGAACATCGTGTCCGTCAGAATTACAATATTACAAAGATAACCGGACCGAAAAGAGATTTCCGTAAACAACGACGGAGCTTCCCGCCGGACCGATATATTCTGTTATTCCGTGAAGATAAACGGGCCGAAAGCAACATTATGTTACCGAGGCGGAATTTATCCTATGCAAAGATAGGATTTTTTCCCGTCGCTCGCATAAAAGCAGGTCATTTTAAAACACAATTCCGAATTACGTAAATTTATTTTGTTTTTCAGAAACTTATGCATTATATTTGTAATATCCAAAGATATAAACAATGAGAATAATCGCCCACCGCACGTTGACATTGTTTTATAAAAAGCACGCAGACGCAGAAGTCGCATTAGAGGAGTGGTTTCAAAAGACAAAAGAGGCAGAGTGGAATACGTTTGCCGACATAAGAAAGACATTCAACAGTGTTGACGCCGTCGGCGATCGACGTTTTGTATTCAATATAAAAGGGAATGATTACAGAATAGTTGCCCTCGTATTGTTCAAAGTAAAAATGGTCTACATACGCTTTGTCGGCACACATAGCGAATACGACAGAATTGACGATTGCTCTAAATTATAGGATTATGGTACGCATAGAAAACGAAAGCCAGTATAGGGCGGCAATGGAAAGGATCGAAGAGTTGCTGCCTGTCGTGACGGACGACACACCTACTACCGATAAAAATTGTGTTGAATTGGTTCTTCTCTCCAATCTCGTCGCAGACTACGACGACGAACACTACCCCATAAGAAAGCCGAGTTTGTCGGATATTCTCCGGTTGAGAATGTACGAAATGAACTTAACAAAAAAAGCATTGGCTCAAATAATCGGCGTCAGCCAATCTCGCATAAGCGAATACATGAACGGGAAAAGCGAACCAACGCTGAAAATAGCCAGAACGATAAGCGTCAAACTAAACATAGACCCGGCTATTGTTTTGGGAGTATGATCAATCAGAAACCAAACAGGAATTAAAAATCACATGGATGTTCCGTCACATCCACATTGATTAAATTTTAAGCGTCTTGTAACGTTTTATGGAATATAAAAGCTACTTTTGCGTTACATAAATCTCCGCCACGAGCCGGGCATCGGTCGCAGTGTTTCCACCCGATGCGACCGGTGAAACCGAAAGAAAAGCAGATCACAAAGATACCGCCGAATTATGCAAAAGACCGTATCGCCATCATCCATATCGGGAACCGTCACAGCCCCGTCATCCAAGAGTTACGCACAACGCGCCATAGCCGTAGCCGCACTGGCCGACGGCGAATCAATCCTTCGGAACATAGGAGACTGCAACGACACGAAGGCGGCGCTATCGGTGGCGGAATCGCTCGGCGCCACGGTTACAATGAGCGGCGGCGACGTTACGATAACGGGACACTCTACGCCATCGCCCGCCTCGGACACCTTATCTATCGGAGAATCGGGGCTTTCCACACGTCTTTTCACCCCTATAGCCGCATTGGCATCGCGGCCTGTAACCATCACCGGGCACGGATCTATAATGTCGCGTCCTGTGGAGATGATGGAGGCGCCGTTACGTGCGCTCGGAGCTAACATAGACACTTGCGACGGACATTTGCCCCTGACCGTATGCGGCCCCGTCAAAGGCGGCGAAGTGACTGTGGACGGGAGCGTAAGCTCGCAGTTTCTGTCCGGACTCCTCACGGCATTGCCGTTAGTGGCCGCGGACTCGGTGGTAACCGTAGACAACCTGACGTCGCGCCCGTATATAGACATGACATGCGACGTATTGCAATCGTTCGGCGTGCGCGTAGAGAACGAGAACTACCGACGTTTCATCATCAAAGGCGGACAACGCTACAAACCGCAATGCTACAACGTAGAGGGCGATTGGAGCGGGGCTTCGTGTCTGCTGGTGGCCGGCGCACTGTCTGGGAATGTCACCGTAGGTAATCTGCACGGTCGGTCGCTACAGGCCGACAAAGCGATACTCGAAGCGCTCGACTATGCCGGAGCACGCATATCCATAGAGTGGGACCAGGTTACGGTCGAACGCTCCCCGGTAAACTGCTTCTCGTTCGACGCCACGCACTGCCCCGACCTATTCCCGGCCCTCGTGGCCTTAGCCGCCGGATGCGATGGCGAAAGCACGCTTTTAGGCACCGGACGCCTCACACACAAAGAGAGCGACAGGGCCAAAGTGCTGATAGACCTTTATGCCGCAATGGGCATATACATAGACGGTTCTTACGACGACGCACTCATAGTAAGGGGCGGACCGATAAAGGGAGGCTTGACCCTCTCGAGCCACGGAGACCACCGCATGGCAATGTCTATAGCCGTCAGCGCCCTGCGTGCAGACAGCCCCATAACCATAGACGGGGCCGAAGCGGTGGAAAAGTCGTACCCATCATTCTTCGAAGATCTGACGGCACTGCAATGCAGGAAATAGTTTTACGGCTATTCCGCACCTCATCTCCGCAAACACACTGAACGACAACACACTACGCAATTACAGGCAAAAAACGGAAGAAAATATTTGCACAATAGGAATAAACAATCTATATTTGCATCCGTAAAACAGAGCGGGGTGTAGCTCAGCCCGGTTAGAGTACACGTCTGGGGGGCGTGTGGCCGCTGGTTCGAATCCAGTCACCCCGACAGAATCCCAAAAACTGAAATCCAGTCATTAAATGACTGGATTTTTTTGTTATTCGCCTCAAATTGAGGCTCAAATTGTGGGAAAAACGACGTTTTTTCACTACTTTTCGCACAGAAAAGCTACCTTTCGCACGTTTCACATGCAAAATACCTGCAAAAAATATTAGATATAACAATGACAAAATTCTATCTTGATACCGCAACACCAAAGATGAAAGACCGGCTCCATTGAAAGTAGCCATAATTAAAAAAGGCAAAACAGATATTCTTTGATTTATTGATGCTTGTTGAGACTACGGTTTTTTATTGTTAAAATTCTCTTAGATCTAAATTTTGGACTTATATTTGCTATAAACAAAAATAAAATGATATGCCTGAAATATGTCGATTTTACGGTATAGTGTTGTACCTATATTGGAGAGACCACAACCCGCCACATATTCATTTCACTTATGGAGAATATGTTTGTAATATCCGCATTATAGATCGGGTTGTGGACGGTAAAGCTCCCGCAAAGGTTATCTCTCTTGTAAATAAGTGGATTGACCAACACGAGGAAGAGTTGTTGTCGTTATGGGAGAAAGCCATAAAAGGCGAACGTATCGGAACGGTAGAACCATTAAAATAGTGTAATTATGTTGAAGATTACGGATGTAGATTATCTTGGCGATTATACGCTGGCTCTGACATTTAATAATGGCGAAAAGCGGGTGTGTAATTTGAAGCCGTATTTGTCAGGTGAGATCTTCGGCGAACTTCTCGATAAATGCAAGTTTATACAATACGGACTTATGCACGAAACTATCGAATGGGCTAACGGAGCAGATTTCGCACCTGAATTTCTCTATGACATAGGAACGGCCAGTAAATAAATAGTAAGTGTGTTTATTTATGCCACAATCCGATGCAGATAAATCTGCCATTAAGCCATTCGCAAGGATGGCTTAATTGTTTGTTGAAAAACTATGCCCGCATGTAATTTCCTCTTACGAAAAAAATTTGGAAGTAGAAAGTGTCATCTGCGGATGCGCCCAAGCCCTGCCATTTCAGTTGCATTAATCATTACACTATTCTCTTTCTGAAAGGTAATAGGGCCTCCATTGTATTGGAAAACTTGATTTGGATTCGTCAGCACAAAACAAAAAATGCACCTACTACGAGCTACTAACAAATCCATAGGGTTTATCTGGAGGCGTTTCCGTATCTCCACTCGATAGGCGCAATATCTTAATATCGGCTCAATAATCACCTGCAAAATACCTGCAAATGAAAATACAATACCACAAAATAGCGTGATTAACAATAAATTACAGCGGCAAATATCATATATAACAGGTGTGATGCCGCTGGCTCTAATCCAGTCACCCCGACTGCAAAGACACCTGACATTCAGCTGAATGTCAGGTGTCTTTTTTGTATAACCCGAATATCAGATACAAGACAATGCCGCAGCAAACGCCCCTATAAACAAAACAAGGAGTATAAAGTCGACAACTGAAATGAGGAATCCGGCAATAGCCAACCCGCGCGGACGTTTGAACATGCCGAAAAACGACAACAATATGCCGAAAAACCAGAGTATCCACGACAGAATGGGAACCCAGCAGAAAATAAGCGACACCAATGCCAACACGAATCCGGCAACACCCATACCATTAGACTTGGTAACTTGCTGAATAACGATTGTCTTAGTTTCTCCTTTCCGAGTAACATTTTCTTCCATAGCGACCAATATTTATGCCGTCCGATACTGTCCGGCTATTAACCCCAAAGAAAGCGTTGAGATGTCAGCAACCGACCTTAAGCTATACTCGCGTGTACGAACACAGACAATCACCCTCTCTCGGGAGGCAGGCAAAACGCTTTCATCCACACCTTTATACGACCAAATATACCAAAAATTTTTCAAATAACACACTCAATCATATATCGTACATAAACACAACGATCGACACAAACCACAAGACTACGAGTAATCAGTCGGCAAAGCAAAAATACATCAATAATCAAACTGACAAATATTACACTTATTCAATAAAGAAACATTCGACAGCAACTCTCTGGAATGGACCTAATGTGCATACAAAAACGGCATTGGAACAGCTATCATAGACAGAGGTGTAATGACAGTTATGTCAAAAGGAGAGCTCAAAGGATTAGGAGTTGTCGTAAGCGCAACAACTGGAGTAGCTACCAAAATGCGAGAGAACACTTTCTTCGAGACACACTGTTACGCCCCATAGACATTATGAAACCTTTTGAGATACAGGCAAAAGTAAACACAAAAAATTAGCATAAGACAGATTGGTAGGATTAGTATTCAACTATCTCGACGGCGGCAATTTCTATTGCTTCTCTTTTAACGACGACTTCGTACAATTTATTCGCTACGAAAATTATGAAACGGTAGGAAAAATAATGCAAGGAGTGAAATGGTCAGGAACCCGCAGATCGGATATGGAGTGGACCTTAATTAGCGACGGACAAACGCTTACGTTCAAGATAGACGGTGTCAGAATGATGAATATTCGTCACATGCCGTTGAGCTATAACGGTTTCGGATTTTATACTTTCGGCAACCAGGAACTCGTCGTGGACGAAGTTGAATTCAGATAATAACTAAGATAGAACGCTGTGCATTGGGGACAACCATTTGTAAACTTAAATATAGTTATAAATGGGTACCCTTTATTGTAGTTATAATTTATCAAAACAAATTTCTAAAAGACTCGATCTTACGTTCCTTAATTATATCGTCATCTTTAATATTTCCTATCAGTAACGGAGAGTTAGGATCATGTAATCCATATCGTTCAGAAACTTTATTTGAATTGAAATTGGCATAACAATACAAACAATTATGACGACATGTATTATACTCTCCGATATCCACACTAGTCACGCAACCACATTCGGTCCTTTGATATTTGTCTTTTTTTACGACAATGGCTTGGCTGGCAATTTCCGAAATCAAGATATCATCGATACACTTACCTGAAACTATCCCATACCTATGTAAATCATATCTTTCCGCACAAGTTTGTATCTGCACTCCATACTTTACGGCTGTATCCGCAATATAACTCGAAATATCAAAGACCTCATCATCCGTTAATTCTCTCGCAAAGACACCTTTTAAGTTTCTCTCTGTTTTTTTGTAATTATCCACAAAGCTCACAACACAACGATTGGTATAATCATGAAGAATATCTATTAATCTAGCAAAATATCTTTTATGGTAATCAATATCAATATTATCTGTCAATAAAATAGGATCATATCTCCATATCACACGATTAGGACCTATCACATCCGACAATTCCTTAAACGTATTTATGACATTGTGCTTTCTCGGCACACATTTTTCCAACAACGTATCATACGGATTGATTGTGAACTGAAAATAATAATTATACAAATTTAACTCTCGGAGTCGACTTAGCATAGGCTTTGGATTTTTTGTCCAAAAAACGATACAATCTACCAATTGAGGAGTTAATATTATCTTGCTTATCTGATGTATATTCATAGGGTTACGTACACACACAAACCCTTCTCTTATACGATTAAAAAACCACTCGGAATAAAATGCCGGAATATCCGTTCTACGACTTACACTAAGAATCATGATCTTGTAGTTTTTGCAATTATCATTTGACAACTATTGCAATTAGAAAACGGATCGAAAAAAGTTCTTATTTCTGGAGACATAGACCACAATAGCTTATCATCTGAATATTTAGATCCATATGTCTCGCCAGTAGTACGTTGAGGATTAAAATAATGCTTAGAGATATCATAACCGGGATACTTCTTCAATTTTGTCTCCATGTCATCCATGTAATCCAACGCATATTCACATTTATTGTCAAATGATCTATAAGAAATATCATTTATAATAACGCATACCTCCGGCAATTTCTCAATCTTATCGATAAGTTTTGACATAAAATCGTTTATATTAGAAGAAGCTCTTTTACAATAATCTGACAACATATAATTAAGAATAATCAGATTGGGAGACTCACTACACTCGAAACAATCTTTATTAAATATTCTTATATTCGGATCTATATTATTCTTTATATAATCATGAATATCATTCCAACTTTCAATTAAATCGAATCCGACAAAAGATATAGGTTTGTTCCTCAAGCCATTTGTATGTTCCGTAGCATATCTCAATCCGAAATATTCAGAACAGGGTCCACATCCTATTGACCATACTTTCCAATACGGATAATCGACTACAAATTTGAACTTACTCAGATATTCAACAGCGTATGCAATCTCTGAAGCATGTTTATAAGACTGTTTTATGACATAGTTATAGATAAGATTCCTACAATCATAATCTCTATCTACAGTGGCTACTTTATGAATATGTTTTATACACGAATAACAGGTCTTTTCATCATTATTTTCACATAAACAACGTTGTTGGCCACATGTCTTACATTTACCGTCTTTGGCATATTTATCTGCACAGTATGAAATCAATTTATTCAACATAACAATACAAATTATCAATATTATTTATCATCCCCAATCTTTAAAAAAGGTTACCCTATCACAATCTATGTTAGAATATTGACAGAATTTTCCATACGAATTACCCTACCTCCCCAACAACTCCCGAGCCTGTCTCCTCGCGGCATCGGTCACGCGGCTGGCGCTAAGCATCTCTGCTATTTTATCCACCCGCTCATCGTCGGTAAGTTTGCGTATGACGGTGACGGTAGCGCCATCCTTGTCCGATTTGTACACGTAGAAATGGTGCGCCCCTTTTGCGGCGACCTGCGGCAGGTGGGTGATGTTTATTATCTGTTTTCCGGCGCCCAGACGCTCCATTATCTCGCCCATCTTGTCGGCGACGGAGCCTGAAACACCGGTATCTATCTCGTCGAATATAACGGTGGGCAGACTGCGGAAAGAGGCCATCAACGACTTAAGAGCCAACATCAATCGCGACATCTCGCCGCCGGAGGCCACTTTTGCGATACGTTCCATATGCCCCCCTTTGTTTGCTGAAAATAGAAACTCTATCGTGTCGGAGCCATTGGGCAACAATTCGTCCGTCCGACGTAGCTCTATGGAAAGACGCGCCCCCTCCATACCCAACTGCGACAACTGCGACAATACATCCTCGCGAATACGCTCCACTACGGACAAACGTCTTGCGGAAAGCTCATCGGCTATGGAACGGGCCTTATCGGTAAGACCGGCCAATTCGGCGTCGAGCTCCGCAATTCGGTCGTCGCTACCGTCTATCATAGCCAACTTGGCGGACAAAGAGTCACGCAACTCTATCAAGGGCTCCACCCCCTCCACATGATGTTTCTTCTCGAGCGTATATATCTTGTCCAAACGCGACTGCACCCTCTCCAACTCTGCCGGGTCGGCCGCTATCTCCTCATCGAGGGACGACAACTCCTCGCATACGTCTTTAAGCTCGTAATAAGACGAAGATATTCGTTCGGCTATGGCCGCCACCTCCGACGAATGTTCCGATATTGACTCCAAAGAGCTCTCTATCTTACGCAACGAGGTCAGAACATTGTCTTCCGCATCGCCGTCGAGCAAAGCGCACGAGCTCCACAAAGCCTCTTTTATCTCGGTCGCATTGGCGAACACCGCCTCCTGCGCCTCCAGCTCCTCTTTCTCTCCTGGCTGCAACTTGGCCTCCTCGAGCTGTTCGTATTGGTAGCGCATGAACTCCTCGTCACGCCGGGCCTGCGCCAACTCCTCGGCAGCGGCATCGCGGCGGGCACGTACGGCTTTCACCGACGACAGAACCGAACGGTAAGCGCCGAGCAACCCGTCGTTTTCAGCCACGCAATCGACCACATCCATTTGGAAACCGCCGTCGCCGAGCAACAAAGTCTGGTGCTGCGAATGGATGTCGATAAGACGCTCCCCTATGGATTTGAGTTGCGCGAGCGTCACAGGCAGGTCGTTGACATAACTGCGGCTCTTGCCCTGTACCGTGATTACACGCCTTACTATCATGGTATCGCTGTAATCGAGATCGTACTCTTCGAACAACGGCTCCAGATCGTAATCCGACACCTCGAACTCGGCCTCTATAACGCACGTGGTGGCGCCGTTCTTAACTACCGAGCTGTCGGCACGGGCACCGGTAAGCATACCTATGGCTCCCAGCAATATCGACTTACCGGCACCGGTCTCGCCGGTTATTATATTGAGCCCCCTCTCGAAACGAATATCGAGAAGGTCTATCAATACATAATTCTCTATATGAAGCGTAGTTATCATAACAAAAATCGAATACCGCAAATATAACTAAAAATCGGGTTAAAACGTCCGGATAGAGCGAACGTTTTCGATAAGCCGAGGGCAATAAGACGAAGTCTTAATTGCCGAGGCGAGAAAACGTCGAAAGAATTTCAACGTTTTCGATAAGCCGGAGAGCAGAAACAAATGAAATTTGGTTATGCCGAGACGGGAAAACGTCTGCATCGAAGCGAATGTTTCCGACAAGACAAGAGCGGCGGAACCAATCATTCCGTCAAAGTGAACACAACAAAACATCGCCCAGAATCGAAAGGAACTCATGTTTAAATTGCCGAGGCGGGACGCAATAGAAAGATTCAATATGACACAGACCCCACCTAATCAACTATAAATCATGGCATACTACTGAACTGCATCAATTAATTACGATTCATATATACCCGGAAGCTACGGAGGCATACGATTATCTTTACCGGATGAGGCAATGTAGCCTCGGCTAAAATCATCGCATCATGACAATAGGTTATTTACGTGTCAGCACAGACAAGCAACACCCTGCCAACCAACAGGAGGAGATCAGGCGTTTTGCAGAGAACAAGAAACTCATCGTAAACCGATGGGTTACGGAGATCGCCAGTGGCAAAAAGAGCGAACGCGATCGTAAACTGGGTGTACCGTTACGCAGTCTTAACAAAGACGACACACTGATAGTCACTGAGATCTCGCGTTTAAGTCGAACGCTTACGGACATTATGGCGATTATGGGCAAATGTCTGGAAAGGGAAATAAACCTTTATACCACCAAGGAGGGCTATTCATTCGACAATACGATCAACAGCAAAGTCCTGTGTTTCGCTTTCGGGCTTGTCGCGGAGATAGAGCGCAATCTTATCTCCATACGCACACGTGAGGCATTGGCCCTAAGGCGTGCGGAAGGAGTGGTATTAGGGCGACGCCACGGCAGCTATACGAAAACGAACATACTTATTGAAAACAGGAGTGTCGTTATTTCGATGCTCAATCGCGGAAAATCCATAAACGATATCTGCAGGCATTTCAACCTTTCGCGCGATACCTTCGCCAAATTCAGGATGAAATACCCCTCTGTACAGAAAGCATTGGACAGAAAAGAGAGTATAAGGATCAGCCGATTTAAAAATAAACATATCGAGGATTGAAATAACGACGGAGATTCAGGCACACCGCCGGATCTCCGTTCTATTCAACAACGAGACGTCGTAACTCTCTCACATCATTCACAATGTACGTTTATACGTTGGTCTACACTTACAAATTTACATCATATTCGGCATTAATGCAAATACTACACACAACAACATCATAATAAGCCTATTAAACCCATTGTTTCCCATATCCCGCGGTTTTATACCATCTATTATTCGCTTAAGGCGTTCAGACCAACGTTTAAACAGTATATGACAAGACTCTATATTACTGTTGATTCGCTTGGATGCGGTACGTTTTCCCACCTCTGCGGATCAAGCCGTTTTTATTGCGTCCGGCTGTGGGATAAAATGATTAAACCGATAATATCTGAATATATAATGAAGAGAATACTAATATTTTTAGTTATCGGCGCATTGGCCATCGGAGATGCGCTGGCACAGAAAGCGTCACCCTCCGTAACAGCTACATCGGATGCCGAAACAAAGCCGATACGATATTATCCGCCAAACATAATCTACGTGCATGCCGGATATTGCACCTCGTGGATATCATCTTGCGGACTTACCTCGTCTGCAAGGTCGGGTTACGAAGTCGGCATAACCGACCGTATAAGGGTGGGACGACGATTACCGTTTTATTTGCGTACAGGTGCCGACTTCATAAGCAAGGGATATGAGATCAACGGATTCGACAACAGCCGTACCGCCCTCAACTACATACAGATACCGGTAGAAGCAGACTACACCATATCGTTAAACGAGCGCTTCGCACTGATACCGTTCGCAGAGTTGTATTATGCCGTAGGTGTAAGCGGGAAACGCAAGGTAAATGGAAAGAAGACCGACATTTTCAGCAATGAAGGCGGATTCTCTCGTCACGATGCGGGCCTTTCATGCGGAGTCGATGCTACGTTCCACCGATTCGTCATAGGGGTAAATTATCATGTAGGGCTTGTAAATATCGACAAAACGGACACTATGTACGGAGACAACAGCAATAAGGTAGGATATAAAAATGTCAGGAATCGTTGTTTCGTCGTCGGAATAGGTTTCAATTTTTAATAAGGGGATATAATGAAAAAATTTATAGTTTGTATGATTTTGGGGCTACTCTCGTTTGTAGCCTGTAAGAAGTACGACGAGATCGCCATGTGGAATAAAAGCGAGGATGCGAGCGTAAATATAACCTATCTGCAGCTTATAACAGAGGCATTGCAAAACAACGATTACGTAACCGCGATATCCCCCATAACGGAAAATGGCGAAACTATCGGCTACAGGATTGTCTTCGCCAAAAGCGACCCTGTAACGATTTACAACAACGTAAACGGAGGCTCTATGTTCAGCGACATAGACTGTTCCGATCCAGATTATTTCATACTGACATTAGCTGAAAACGGCGAACAGATAAAATTGCCCTACTACAAGGACAGATTCGACCTTTTGTTCGTCTCTGAAAACGACATGGTCAAAGAGATGACTATTTACTGCGAGGCAGGGACTACGACAGAGGTCCGCTATGAATTGACGAACCCGATGAATGTACCAATAGCCGTAGAATGCGTTTCTCACAGCGGCTATAAAGTAGTTGCAGACAAAAAAAATAAAAAAATATTTATCTCCGCCCCTGACGACCCTACTGCTATCGGCGACTCCCAAAACGAGATACTGATATTCGCTTCGGATGAAGAACGCACCATTATGCGTAAATTGGTTGTAAAACAGGTGAAGCATATCGGGTATAAAGCTACACGGCAACTCGACTTTAAAAACAGATCCGGCAACCCGCGTTTTTACGGCAACGACTACGAATATTTAGACGATCGAAGCTCGTACAACCAGGTTACAGGAGAGGGGAAATGGGCCTACTCTGGTACATTGACATTGGTCGTTCCGAGCGCATTCATCGGCGATACGGACCTACGAAGCCTGACCATCCCCGAAGGGGTCGAAACCATAGGCGACAATGCGTTCAGCAACAGCGCCATCGAAACGATAAAGCTCCCCGAAAGCCTTGTCAAGATCAGCCAGTTCGCCTTTAGCAAAAGCAATCTTACGGAGATAACCATACCAAAAAATGTCGAACGCCTTGAATATTCCGTATTCGCCGGTAAGGGCGGCGGCGAAGCTCCGCTAAGAAGAGTGGTTTTCGCAGGGGATAAGATAGAGACGATCGAGAACAACACCTTCGCCGATTGTAACTCACTCAAAGAGATCAACCTGCCGAAAGGGCTGAAAAAGATCGGATACAATGCCTTTATACGTTGTACCGCATTAGAGGAGATCATTATTCCCGACGCGGTTACCGTAATCGAAAAACAGGTATTCAATCAATGCTCCGCGTTGAAAAACGTATCTCTCGGAACACAACTGGAAACAATCGGGACAAACACATTTGCCAAATGTTTCGCACTCGAAACGGTTCTCTGCCCCGACGAGACTCCTGCCACCATAGGGAAAGGGGCCTTCCCAGTCACGGACGGCTGGGGAGACTATACGGCGAACTACAAAATATATGTTCCCGACGAACAGCTAGAAACATACCGACAGACATGGTCGGATTATTGGGCCGCTCCCAATAGTTTTCAGATAACAAAAGTAATTTACGGAATAAGCTCTATGTCGACATAATGACATTCATACGGAAATTACCCGAATCCGATCTCCGCGAAACGGCATTTACGACAATAACTTCATCTATCGCCTTGCGCTGTCACTGTTTCTTTACCTTATAAGAGAGCCGCCACGGCCCGGCATTAGGCAACACATCGGGCGACAGATTCACCGGGGTCACCGTAGTACAGTTGAGCGATATCATCAACCTGCTTGCAGAGACGATGCCGTGAGTGGTATCGACTATGGAACCCAACAGGGCCCGTACCATGTGGGGATAGCCGAGGGCCAACCCTGTCATACGGTCCACTCTCGCGGGGGACATCAGTTTTATATTGGCTTTGACATGTTCGTACACGGCATCCGACGACACCTCTGCGCCTACCCTGTTTATCCCGCGCAAGGCGTCGAGCATCTGCAACAACTCGTAGGTCTGATCGTTTATAGGCAAAGGTTGCTCCACAAAACGAAACGTCATACCGCCACGCGAAATGTCTCCGCGTTTTTTGGCCACCGCAACCGCAATTTTATCGCGATAATCTTTCACAAGGCCAGCCGACACAAGATAGGAGTGCCCGGTAAGATATCCCACGCGTCCACCGGTATTGTCGAAGATACAATCACGTATCATATCCTCGGGGTGCAACGGCTTTCCGTCACCCGAACCTTTGGCATACACGCCTTTGGAGAGCTTGACCACGATACCCTGCTCCGCCATGACGGATAGCACACGCGACAGCTGAGAGGCATTGAACCGGTGCACGGCATTGAAGTCATCAACACGGAACACCTCGCCGTCCTCCATTCCGCGCAAAAATATCAACAACTGGGAATTTATCTGTTCTTTCAGATTCATCTATCTTTCGCCGCTCCCCTATTCAGAGATTTACACATTGAATTTTATCCGACCGTTTTCTCGCCCCGGCAATTACCTGTACGGTTCAACGAAACGGTTCTGTCCGAGACTTGTATCATAACGCGTATAAAACACGGCTTTCCGCCGCCTAATTCGTTGCAGGCCGCACTACGACCATACTACAGCAACGAGAATGCCGCGGTCATACCGGCCACCACGATAGCGACCATACTCATCAGCTTGATAAGTATATTGAGCGACGGACCGGAAGTATCTTTAAACGGGTCGCCTACGGTATCACCCACTATGGCGGCCTTATGGGCCTCGCTGCCCTTACCGCCGAAAGCGCCCTCTTCTATATACTTCTTGGCGTTGTCCCAAGCACCGCCGGAGTTAGCCATGAATACCGCCAACACGAAACCTGCCGACAGACCGCCAACCAACAAGCCCATGACACCGGCCACACCGAACACTACGCCGGTAAGCACAGGCATCACTATAGCTATGGCAGACGGGAATATCATCTCGTGTTGCGCCCCTTTTGTGGAGATCTCCACACAACGCGCGTAATCGGGCGTGGCCTCTCCGGTGAGAATACCTTTTATGTCTCTGAACTGACGACGCACCTCATCGACCATCTTACCGGCGGCACGTCCCACCGCATTCATAGTCAAACCGCAGAATACGAAAGCCATCATGGCGCCTATGAACATGCCCACCAGCACTTTGTAGTTCATGAGCGTAACATCGAACCACGACATGAAATCGGCTATAGTGGCGTCGTGCACCACCTGCTTGGTCAATCCCCCCTCGGGAACGACTGCCAAAGTTGTTATCTCCTTGCCGGCGTCGAGAAGGCGTATGATGCCTATCTTGATCTCCTCTATGTACGAGGCCAACAACGCCAACGCCGTCAGTGCCGCCGACCCTATGGCGAACCCCTTGCCGGTGGCTGCAGTGGTGTTGCCCAAAGCGTCGAGGGCATCGGTACGTTCACGCACTACGGGATCGAGACCGGCCATCTGCGCATTACCGCCCGCATTATCGGCTATAGGGCCATAGGCATCTGTAGCCAACGTGATACCGAGAGTAGAGAGCATGCCCACCGCCGCTATACCTATGCCGTAGAGCCCCATGCCTATATTAGACGGATTAAACCCGGAAGCGAACAAGAACGAGAGCGTTATACCAACTACCACGGCTATCACGGGAATAGCCGTAGAGAGCATACCTGTGCCGATACCTTTGATAATAACGGTGGCAGGCCCTGTCTCCGCGCTTTCGGAGATGTCCTTTGTAGGCTTATACGAATGGGAGGTATAATGTTCCGTCGACTGACCTATGACTATGCCGACCACAAGACCGACTATCACCGAGAAAGAAACGCCGAGCCAGTTAGCCATCCCCAACGCGTACATGACACCGAACGTGGCCGCCGCTATGAGAACAGAGCTGACGTTTACGCCTACACTCAACGAACCAAGCAACATTCGCATTGTAGCCCCCTCTTTAGTGCGTACAAGGAATATACCTATCACGGACAGAATTATACCTACGGAAGCTATTATCATGGGGGCGAGGATAGCTTTCATCTGCATGTCGGGATTGAGGATGAAAGCGGAGGCGCCCAACGCGGCAGTAGCCAATATAGAACCGCAATAGCTCTCGTAGAGGTCGGCACCCATACCGGCCACGTCACCCACATTGTCACCGACGTTATCGGCTATAGTAGCGGGGTTACGCGGATCGTCCTCGGGAATACCCGCCTCCACCTTACCTACGAGATCGGCACCCACATCGGCCGCCTTCGTATATATACCGCCTCCCACACGTGCGAAAAGCGCTTGGGTTGAGGCACCCATACCGAAAGTCAGCATAGTGGTGGTTATAGTCACCATCTTCTCGGCCTCGCTTATGCCGTCTACGAACCAGTTAAGCACTACGAACCATATTGATATATCGAGAAGCCCGAGCCCTACTACCACCAAACCCATAACGGCACCGCTACGGAAAGCCACACGAAGACCCGCATTGAGCGACTCCGAAGCGGCATGCGCGGTACGCGCCGAAGCATAAGTGGCTGTGCGCATACCTATATAACCGGCCAGCCCCGAGAAGAAACCGCCTGTAAGAAATGCCGCAGGAACCCAGCTATTCTGCAAATTGAAAAAGGCGAGTAACGCAAAAAGAAGGCAGAGGGCAAGAAAGAACCAAACGACCACCTTATATTGCTGACGCAGATAACTCATAGCGCCCACACGCACATGACCGGCTATCTCGGCCATACGCGGAGTACCCTCGCTCACTTTCATCATCCCTACGAAAAAGTAGCGTGCGAAACACAGCGCGACCAAAGAAGCTGCCGGCACCATCCAGAACAGAACAGGAATATTCATTGTCATAACGTATTATCAGTTAATACAAAGGACGATCTCATAACAATGTCTTCAACAAACCGGCGTAGCCGGACAAA
The DNA here is from genome assembly GCA_910588925.1 of uncultured Rikenellaceae bacterium. GTDB lineage: Bacteria > Bacteroidota > Bacteroidia > Bacteroidales > Rikenellaceae > CASDZP01. The sequence continues at coordinate 1,289 of CAJURV010000013.1, read as the reverse complement.
ATCCGAAATTGCCGATGCTAAAAACATACGATACTAACCGTCAGTCACCGTCAAATTTTTCGATACTTTTCAATATCAACACATTACGTGCGATAGAATCGAAATAACGCAACGGGCAGAATATACTTTTGAAACTCTCAGACAACACTATAGCCGCAAGACCGCCGATAAACGCCGGAAGCGCATAGACCGGAGCGATAAGATATACGGCCAGAACTATTATCGGCACCACCTTTATTATAGTCGTGTTGACAGTATAGACTCTTTTGAAACGGCGATACCGCCTCTCCAGCAATTCGATATGGGCCTTTACAGCCGCCTTGTCCTTGAGATGTTCGACAAGATAGGTCTCCTCCTCTTTCGAATAGAACTTATACTGACCTAACAGAAACTCTATCATAATCTTACCGTCAGAAACGCCAACCCAAGGTCACCTGCCATGTGCCGTTCTTACCGTCCACGCCATCTATCAAACGGTTGAGTGTCCACTGGTCCACCACTCCGCTCGTATCGGTATAGGTATAGTCCTCCTTAACCATGTCGAGAAAACCGAAGTTGTAATTGACACCCATGTTGAGACCGAACTTGAACTGATACCCCAAACCGGCCATACCTCCCATGTCCCATTTACGGAACATATTCTTGACCTTAACTTTGGTGCCTCCCACCTTGACCTTACCGTTGACGCGCGCCGAGAACTGCGGACCGAGATAACCGTGAAAACCGGCTATGATGGGAATCTTGGCCAAAATGGGGAAGTTAAAATAACCTACACGCAATTTGGCGTTATCCACCTTGGCACCTTGCTGCGAATAGAGTGCCCCAACCTCTATACCGAACGAACGCGTTATATTATAACCGGCATAAAGACCTCCCGTCAAACCCAATTTGGAGTCTGCCCGCGAGCGTGTTATCTTCGACGCATTGAAACCGACACGAGGCCCCCAACCGAAACCTACCTGAGCATCGGCCGAAACCGACGCCGCTATCACCAATGCAATCATCAACAATATCTTCCTCATGATCATACGATTAAAAAGCATTACTATTTCTCGATTCATTCAAAGATAACCGCAACGATAAAAATATCGAAACACATTCAACACTTTCCGAAACGGAACCTATAAAAATACCCAAACAAGGCAGAATATATCTCCACATTGCCCGGCAGGTTTACTTTATGCAAAGATAGGAAATTTTGTTCTCGCATCAAATTTTTATCACGGCGATAGCGTTATGCAGACTCAACAAGCAAGTGCAAAATTATGATAATAACTCAAAGAATATCT
>CAJURV010000012.1 GCA_910588925.1 uncultured Rikenellaceae bacterium | reverse complement strand
GGGAGTACGCTCCGGAGGCGCACGACCGCGATCGACGATTTTTGAGGTCTAAAAAGTCTCGGCGCCCTGCGACCTTTAGTTGTTGTGCGTGGGCAAGCACGCCCGGGCGTCATTCGTCGGTAAATGCGCTCTTTTTCATGAGTTCGGTAGTGAGATGGTTGTCTCGCGAGCGGAATCGTGTCTTATATTTTGCACTTCTGACGAAGCGCAAGTTTGTATTGCGCTACTTGACACGGAGCGAGAGTGCTTCGGTTAATGTGCATACAATCTGGAAATATGATAGTATTTTATAGTCTCGCCAGCAACCGGTACATAAACGTTTAATCTTTTGTATTGAAACTATGAATAACATAATGTTATCTCCCCTAGCCGCACAATGTACGTAAAGTGTCAATATCTATCACTGCATATAGTGTACATCGAAGAGTGCACCGTTACCCTCTCCGATTGTCCGCCGGGAGGCTCTGTCCGAAAACTCCTCATAAGGCTCTGGCACCGACAGATTAGGCCGAGGGTAAGCGATAAAAAATAGGGAGCTCAATTTTAGCTCCCTATTTTTTATCGCTTACCCTCGATCCAATGTCGGGCGTTGACGAACATCTCTATCCATGGCGATATCTCGTCGGAGGTTCTGTCCTCTGGGTAGTATGCCCAGTTCCACGGTTTTATGCACCTCTCGGCGTGTGGCATTATGGCCAGGTGGCGTCCGTCGGCCGAGGCTATGGCGGCTGCGTTGTAGTCGCTGCCGTTGGGGTTGGCGGGATAGGCTTCGTAGCTGTATTTTGCCGGTATGTTATAGTGAGCTTCAGGCATGGGCAGACTGAATTTGCCTTCGCCGTGAGTGACCCATATACCGAGTTTGCTTCCTGCCAAGGAGCCTAACAACACGCTGTTGGTCGGCATAATGTCTATGCCTACGAATGCCGACTCGAGTTTGTGCGAGTCGTTGTGCAACATGCGGGGTTTGATCTTGTCGTCGGGAGTTATCAGGCCTAATTCTACGAGGAGCTGACAACCGTTGCATACACCGAGCGACAAGGTGTCGCGCCGTGCATAGAACTTATCCAATGCCTCTTTGGCTTTGGGGTTGTAGAGGAATGCGCCCGCCCATCCTTTGGCCGAGTTGAGAACGTCGGAGTTTGAGAAACCTCCCACGAATACTATGAAGTTGATGTCTTCGAGCGTCTCGCGACCGGTTATAAGGTCGGTCATGTGAACGTCTTTCACATCCATGCCGGCCAAGTGTAGGGCCCATGCCATCTCTCGGTCGCCGTTAGAGCCTTTTTCGCGTATGATGGCTGCTTTTATACCGCTACGTTTCTTGCGGTGCGGATCTATGCCGTATTGAGCGTATGTGCCGGTGAACGATGCGGGGAATTTGAATTCGAGGGGCTGACGTTTGTAGTTGTCGTAACGTTCTGCCGCCTTCTTTTCGCCGCTCTGCTTGCGGTCGAGCAGGTAAGAGCTTTCGAACCACTTGTCGCGTAAGGCGTCTATGTCGAACGACTGCTCGTCGCCGCCGTTTTTCACCTTAAAGCGTCTTTCGTCGTTGAACGAGCCTATGACGTAGGCGTCCACCCCGAGTCCTTTAAGCTCCGAGGCTACGGCGCTTCCGTTTTCTACCTGCAATACCACCGCCGGGCGTTCCGAGAATAGGGCACGCACGATGTCTTTCTCGCCTAAAGAGGTGATGTCGACGTCGATACCTGCAGACTGCGATGCGAATACCATCTCGAGAAGCGTCACGATGAGACCGCCGTCCGATACGTCGTGTCCCGCCAGCACCTTTTTGCCGTTGAGCAACGACTGTACGGCCGCGAATGCTTTAACGAAGTAGTCTGCCGATTCTACGGTGGGTACCTTGGAGCCTACCGCTCCAACAATCTGTGCGAAGCTGCCTCCTCCGAGTGCGAACGACGAGTGCGAGAAGTCGACGTACACGAAGTCGCTCTTGCGGTGTTTAGCCGCCGCACGTACGGCACGCGATATGTCGCTCACCTGTCCTGCCGATGTTATTATGACCGTGCCGGGGGCGTAGACAGGCTCGCCGTCGCGGTATTTCTGCGTCATGGAGAGAGAGTCTTTGCCGGTGGGTATGTTGATGCCCAAGCCTATGGCGAAGTCGGATGCCGCCTTCACGGCAGCATATAGTCGTGCGTCTTCGCCCGGGTTCTTGCATGGCCACATCCAGTTGGCGCTTAGCGATACGCCCTTGATGCCGCCCTCGATAGGGGCGAACACTATGTTGGTCAGCGACTCTGCTATAGCCATTACCGATCCGGCCTCCGGAGATGCGAGCGCCACAGCCGGAGCGTGTCCGAGCGCAGTGGATATGCCTTGACGGCCATGGTAGTCGAGAGTGATACACCCGTAGTCGTTGATCGGGAGCTGTATCTGCCCGTCGGTCTGTTGCACTGCTATGCGTCCGGTGATGGAGCGGTCTACCTTGTTGGTGAGCCAGTCTTTGCAGGCTACCCCCTCTAAGCGCAAAACGTCTTCGAGATATTCGCCTATGCGGCCGGCCTCGTACTCGGGAGCCTTGTAGCTGCAGGGCACGGTATTGTCGCGCATGATGGTGCGGGGCGCCTTGCCGAACATATATTCGAGTTTGAGGTCGATGGGTTTGTCGCCGTTCTTGTTGTCGACGAATGTGAATTGCATGTCGCCGGTAGCTTCGCCTATCACATACATGGGGGCGCGTTCGCGGTCGGCTATGGCCTTGGCGTGGGCTATCTCCTCCTCTTTCATCACCATGCCCATGCGCTCCTGCGATTCGTTGCCTATGATCTCTTTTGCAGAGAGCGTGGGGTCGCCTACGGGCAGTTTGTCTATGTCTATGCGGCCGCCTGTAGCCTCTACCAGCTCGGAGAGGCAGTTGAGGTGTCCGCCGGCACCGTGGTCGTGGATAGATACTATGGGGTTGCGGTCCTCTTCCGAGAGGGCGCGTATGGCGTTGTAGACACGTTTCTGCATCTCGGGGTTGGAACGCTGTATGGCGTTAAGCTCTATGGCTCCGGCATACTCTCCGGTTGCTACCGACGATACGGCGCCGCCGCCCATGCCTATGCGATAGTTGTCGCCTCCCATGAGCACCACTTTGTCGCCTGCGACCGGTTCGTCCTTGAGGCTGTCGGCTTTCTTGCCGTAGCCTATGCCGCCTGCGAGCATTATCACCTTGTCGAAGCCGTATGTCTTGCCGTTTTCGGCGTGTTCGAAAGTGTAGAGCGAGCCGCATATGATGGGCTGGCCGAATTTGTTGCCGAAGTCCGACGCTCCGTTGGAGGCCTTTACGAGTATCTCCTCGGGAGTCTGATAGAGCCAGCGTCGGGGAGCGGTACGGCTCTCCCAGCGGCGTCCCTCTGCGGTGCGGGGATATGCCGTCATGTAAACGGCCGTGCCTGCCACGGGGAACGCGCCCTTACCGCCGGCTATACGGTCGCGTATCTCGCCGCCGGTGCCGGTAGCAGCGCCGTTAAAGGGCTCTACGGTAGTGGGGAAGTTGTGTGTTTCTGCCTTTATGGATATGACCGACTCGAAATCTTTGGTTTCAAAATAGTCGGATGTGTCGTGACGCGCGGGAGCGAACTGTTCCACCACGGGGCCTTGCAGAAAGGCGCAGTTGTCTTTGTATGCCGAGACCACGTAGTTGGGATTGGTGGAGGTGGTCTTCTTTATAAGGCCGAATAGAGACTCGGGCATCTCCTTGCCGTCTACTATGAACTGACCGCCGAAAATTTTGTGGCGGCAGTGTTCGGAGTTTACCTGAGAGAATCCGAATACCTCGGAGTCGGTGAGTTTGCGGCCTATCTTGCGGGCCACGTCTTCGAGATAGGCTATCTCTTCGTTGCTTAGGGCCAGGCCCTGTTCGCGGTTGTACGATTCGAGATCGTCTATGTAGACTATATCTTCGGGGGCGACGTCGAGCTTGAAAATGTTCTGGTCCAAACCGTCGTAGAGGCGGAAGAGCATCTTGTCGTAAGACGCGTCGGCACTCTCCACCGGGGTGTACTCCTCTATGCGGGCGATACCCTCTATGCACATGTTTTGCGTGATCTCAACGGCATTGGTACTCCACGGGGTTATCATCTCGCGACGGGGACCGACGAACAGACCCTCCAGCCTGTCGGTATCGGCTTTACGTGCACCGCAGAAGAGCCATTCCAGCTTTTCGGTATCCTCTTTGGCTAATGCCTTCGCGGTGTCTACCGCATAGACTACGTTGTCGTTTCTGAAGAATAGAATCATACTGTATGTGTGTTTGTTCCGAGCTTCGGATGGTGTTCTCTCTGCGGCCTCTTTAAATAAAGGCTGTATAAAATATTATGCAAATATACGAAAAGTCGAGTGCAGAAGCAAACTTTAGTTTGATTCTGCCGAGACGGAGTATATTGGGCGAAGCCAAATATACGAAGAAGCTGTGTAAAATTCGATAAAAACTTTTGCAAAAGGATCTTTGCCGCCATTTTCTTTTCATCCACGTGTCTTGCGGGATATTGTCGAGCCATATCGGAACGGAAAGCAGACGGAAACCGATTGAGATAAAAATATTGCGACGGCTACCTGTTTTACGGTTGAAAATCGTTATATTTGCGCTACTATTTTCAGAAAAGTCCCAATGGATAAATCTTCACCCATAGCCGTTTTCGACTCGGGTATGGGCGGCCTCACCGTCCTGAGCCGGATCATCCGTCTGATGCCTTGCGAAAACACCGTCTATTACGCCGACAGCGCCCACTGTCCTTACGGGCCGCGTCCGGCGGAGCAGGTGCGGGAGCTGGTTGCGCGTGCCGTAGACGTTCTGATGGGCATGGAGGCCAAAATAGTGGTCTTGGCGTGCAACACCGCTTCGGTGGCTGCCGTGGACTATCTGAGGGCACGCTATCCTGTCGATTTCGTAGCGATGGAGCCTGCGGTGAAGCCTGCGGTGCTTACCACTCGCACCGGCGTTGTGGGCGTGTTGGCTACGCGGGGCACCGTCGACGGAGCGGCACTGGCCCGTTTGCGTCGTACATGGTCGCAGGCCGAGGTAGTGGCGCTGGCGGGCGAAGGATTGGTTGAGATAGTGGAGAGCGATACGGAGGATAGCGACGAGGCTCGTCGTCTGTCGGAGTTTTATACCGGACAGTTGCTCGACAAAGGGGCGGACAGAATCGTTCTGGGATGTACGCATTACCCCTTCTTGCGCCCTCAGATAGAGAGGGCCATAGGCGGCAGAGCCACGGTCATAGACCCGGCCCCCGCAGTGGCGCGTAGGGTAGAGAGCCTTCTGCGCGAAAGAGGCTTGCTTAACGACGGTGCGTGCGAGGGGAGCCGTCTGTTTCTCTCCTCACTCGGGGATGATTACAACCGCCGCCTTGAAAAGAAACTCGAAAACTACATGAGAATTGATGACACAGAGAGATAACGCACGTAAGACGACAGCTAAGAAGACGACCCCTGTCCGTGGCGGTGGCGCCCGTACCGCCCGTACGTCGCCCGCAGCCAAGGCCTCGGGCCAGTCGTCGGCCGCCCGGGAGCGAGCTTCCGCCGCCGCACCCAAGCGTACGACCGGCAGGAGTGCCAAGCCCAGGCAAGGCGGCGAAAGTACGTTTATATATATCGTGTCGCTCGTCATATTCTTCTTCTCCATCTTCGCCTTAGTTGCGGTGGTATCCTATTTCCTCACATGGCGCGAGGACCAGTCCATAGATTTCGACTCTTTCTTCGTGTTCGATCCGTTGGAGGCGCGTAACCTTATGGGGCGTCTCGGGGCCGTGATGGGTAATTTGTTCGTGGGGCGTTGGTTCGGTATCTTCGGTATATGCGTGCCGGTGCTCATGACGATACTTTCGCTAGCGCTGTTCCGCATAAGGGTGCGTCAGATGCGTAAAAGTTTCGTGTCGGTGCTCATGCTCATGGTGATCGGGTCGCTTGCCGCCGCGCATTTCTGGCCCGAGTCGGACGGAGTTTTCGGCAGTAGTCTGGGCGGCGGTTTCGGCTATTATACCGCCGGATGGATGGATACGCTTCTCGGTGGTTTGGGCACCGATATAATAATACTCATGCTCGTATGCCTGTGGTTGGTATATACGACGCACTATACCGTAGTGTTCTTCCGGGTGGTCGCCTCCTCCATAGGTGAGGCGGCAGGCGGGTTGGCCGGTATGTTGAAGCCGTCGCCGAAGGTGCGCAGAATGCCTCCGGCCCAGCGTGTGCCCGCTCCTGTAGCCCCTGCCGCAACGGTCTCGTCTGCGGTGGATAAAGTTTCCGCCAAGGCTCCTGAAACGCAGCCCCGTGCTACGGAGAGCCCCGATGCCGTCAAGACAGAGCCTGTTGCCGCTGAAAAGAGAACCGATCCCGCACCCGAAGAGGAGATAGTCATGGTATCCGCAAATGCGGATAAAGCCTCCGACAACGATAAGACAGCCCCGCAGAACGTTCCCGACAGAGTGGGCACCGTGGCCGACGATGCGCCGTCCGCCGGGGCGTTCGTCAAGCCGGAGTTTCATCCGCAACCCCTCTCCGAGAGGATTGATCCGCTGGCTTTTAGCAAGGTGGATCACGGTATAGCGCCCAATGTCAAGGAGAGGCGTACGGCTACCGGAAAGGTGCGCGACGATTACGGGGTGCCTATCGACCTCGATCGCGCCGTGCTTTTCACGGCCCCCATAATAGACGATAGTGGCAGGTTGGTTACATCCGACGACAGGACCCTCAACCAGATGAGCGATGAGGAGATAGACGAGTTGCTCTCGTTGGCTAACGACGATGCGGCGGTGTCGCACGGTGCGGAACGCAGGAAAAAATCGCCCGCTGTTGTAGTCCGGCGTGGCGACGACGAGCCGTTTATTGTGGAGGAACGTCCGTCGGACGATGCCGGTTTTGTGGTGGACGATGACGAACCTGTCGGCACTGAGTTCGGCATAGGGTCTGTCGACGATGTGGCGGAGGAGATGGAGATAGAGCGGAAACATGCCGACGATGTGGAGTTTGTCGTAGAGAAACGCATGGAGGATGTGGACGATTATGTCGGATCTGCTTCGGCACAGGGCGTGTTTTCCGGTGATAGCGACGGTTTCGGAAACGATATTGCCGGTGAGCGGGAGGAGTTCGAAGTGGCGGTGACGGATAATGCCTCGTTCGTGGGGTCCGACGGTTGTTTCGACGACGATGAGCTGGTGCTTACGACCAACTCCGCGGATATGCTGGACGATGGCGAGATAGACCCTTCCGTTTTCGATCCTACTCTCGAGTTGAGCCGCTATAAACTCCCTTCCGTGGATCTTCTCGACAACCACACGCGTCCGGTGACTGTGACCGAGCAAGAGATATACGAGAACAAAAACAGTATAGTGCGCACGTTGGAGAACTTCTCCATAAAGATCGACAAGATAAAGGCCACCATAGGTCCCACCGTCACGCTCTACGAGATAGTGCCGGCCCCCGGGGTGCGCATATCCAAGATCAAGAATCTGGAGGACGACATAGCCCTCAGCCTGTCTGCGCTCGGCATACGTATCATAGCCCCCATTCCGGGCAAAGGCACCATAGGTATAGAGGTTCCCAACAAAGACAAAGAGGTGGTGAGCATGTACTCGGTCATCAAGTCGAGCCGCTTCCAAGACAGCGGTTACGATCTGCCTGTAGTGCTGGGGCGTACCATACAGAACGAGGATTTCGTTATAGACCTTGCCAAGATGCCTCACATGTTGGTAGCCGGTGCTACGGGGCAGGGTAAGTCGGTGGGGCTCAACGCTATCATAACGTCGCTGCTCTACAAAAAGCATCCGGCTGAGCTTAAATTCGTTTTGGTCGACCCCAAGAAAGTGGAGCTAACTCTGTATGCCAATCTCGAACGTCACTTTTTGGCTAAGATGCCTCAAGAGGACGAGGCTATCATAACCGACACGCAGAAGGTGGTATATACGCTCAACTCTCTCTGCATGGAGATGGACAGCCGTTACGACCTGCTCAAAAAGGCCAAGGTTCGTAATATAAAGGAGTATAACGAGAAGTTCACGGCCCGTCGTCTCAATCCGCATAAGGGGCACCGTTTCATGCCCTATTTCGTGGTGATAATAGACGAGTTCGCCGACCTTATAATGACAGCCGGCCGCGAGATAGAGACCCCTATTGCCCGTTTGGCGCAGTTGGCCCGCGCGGTGGGAATACATCTGGTTATAGCTACCCAGCGTCCCACCACCAACATCATCACGGGGGTGATAAAGGCCAATTTCCCGGCCCGTATCGCTTTTCGCGTGTCGAGCATGATAGACTCGCGCACCATCCTCGACCAGCCGGGTGCCAACCAGCTCATAGGCCGGGGCGACATGTTGGTATCTACCGGCAATGAGACCACGCGTGTGCAGTGCGCCTTTATCGACACTCCCGAGGTGGAGAAGATAACCGAATATATCGGTTCGCAGCAGGGTTATTCCGGAGCTTACGAGCTTCCCGAATATCAGCCCGAGGAGAGCAAGGATACCGATGCGGAGAGTGCGGGCGTATCGTCTCGCCGTGACGGCCTGTTCGAAGAGGTGGCTCGCTATGTGGTTACCAATCAGCAGGGTTCGGCATCTACCATACAACGTAACTTCTCCATAGGCTTCAACCGTGCCGGACGTATAATGGACCAGCTCGAGAGGGCGGGCATAGTGGGCAAGCAGAACGGTAGCAAGCCGCGTACCGTGCTCGTTGGCGACATAGCCTCGCTCGAGGTGTTACTCTACGAACTCGACAGGGGGGCGCAGCCACCATTTTGATAAACCATACCGGTAGTTGCTTTGCAGGCGGGAGGTTGACATAGCGTCTTCGTTATGCGAAAAAGGTGGCGTAGGTTTTGTTTAATATGGACGGTTTCTTTATACTGCCTCTTTCGTGTACGAGGGTGTATTTATAGGGTCGGTCGGCTGGGTGGCCCGATATTTGTTGAGATGCGGAGAGGATTTTTCGCCTGTGGGCAGGAAAGTCGGTCGTTTTTTATTTTAAACCGTATTTAGTATGAGAATATTGAAAGGCATTTTTATATTATCGTTCCTTTTTCCGGCATCTTTGCTTTTGGCACAGAGCGCCGGTGGCGACGTGCGTCGTGTGCTCGATAAGTTCGATCCCTCGCGCGGCTTTACGGTGGATTTCGTGGTAGACGGCGCTATGTTCGGCAATCTGACGGTGAAAGGCGACAACTATCGCATAACCGGTTCCGAAGCAGTGGTGTTCGGTGACAAGGAGACCAAATACACATACGTTCCTGTCAATAACGAGGTGATGATAGACGGGGTGGACGCTTCCGAGGCGACATACTCTTCGCCGGCCGATCTTTTCCGTTACAGCGCTTCGGCCGATTACAAAGAGGCTGGAACACAGACGGTGGACGGCGTATTGTGCCGTGCCGTGGAGGTGCCCGGGCTCGACGTTACCATGTACATATCCGCAGACCGTCTCGTGGCGGTGAAGATCAAGGAGGGCGCGCGTTATCATATCTTCAAGCTCGCTACCCCTGAATATACCTCCTTGCCTGAGGTTAGGTTCGTGCAGTCCGACTATCCGGGAGTGGAGGTTATAGATTTCAGATAGAGCGTATATCGGTAGGGTGGATATTATAATATTATCCATTCACCGCCCTTCGTCGGTCCGATATGCTTTATGATGCCTTGTCTGGTAAGTTTTTGCAATATATACTTGATGCTGTCTTCGGTGCGACCGGAAAGTGCGGATAATTCGCGTCGTGTTATGTGCGGATTATTGCGTATGGCGTTGAGGATTTTTTCTTGGGTGATTTCTTGGGCGATTTCTTGGGCGATAGGTGCGGATATGGGGTCGCCTTGTCGGTTTTTGAGCGTATTGTATATCTCCTGCAACATGAAGTTTACGAAAATGCCGCTATCTGTGGCTTCGGTGCTGCGGTTTATTGCGTCGTAGTAGCCTTGTTGATTGGTATGAACCATATTCTCAATAGGGAGATGTTCAAAAACAGGATGTAGTTTTCCTAAAATTAACGATTGCCATAATCTTCCGATCCTACCGTTACCGTCGCTGAACGGGTGGATAAACTCAAACTCGTAATGGAATACGCAACTTTTGATTAACAAATGGTCGTCGGCGTCTTTTAACCATTCGAACAGTTCTGAAATCAGTGTGGGAACACGTTGTGCCGGAGGTGCTACATGTATGGCTTTGGTTCCTGAGAATACTCCCACTCCGCTTCTGCGAAAATGTCCGGCATCGTCTATCAAGGCCTCCATCATGGTTTTGTGTGCACTTAACAGATCTTTTACCGAATATGGGTCAAGATCTGAATATAGATTGTAGGTTTTGATGGCATTTCTTACCTCCTGAATCTCTCGTATGGGAGCTATTACATGTTTGCCATCTATAATATCCGTTATCTGGCTTTCGGTAAGTGTGTTCCCTTCTATTGCTAGCGATCCTTGAATGGTCTTGACACGGTTGATTTTACGTAACAACAACGCATCGTCACGCTCCATACGAATGGCAAAACGCTCTATCATGGCCGAGATATCGGCTATGAGATTGATTGCATGTGCAGATATTTTAAAAGGAGGGATGTACATTCCGGTTTATATGTGATTGTAAATATGTTTTGCGGTGTCTTTCCGACGTGTTTTCGTTATAACACCTTTATCCTCGCTTCGTCGTTCGCTTCCGTCACCTCCCCGATTATGGCTGTGGAGGGGTAGTGTTCCCTTAGTTTATCGGCTATCTCCGCGGCTTTCGCATAGTCGGCCGCAATGAGCATGCCTCCCGATGTTTGGGCGTCGAATAGCGCCAAACGTCTCTCGGTGCCGACGGTGCTTTTGAACGATATGCGCCCGCCTACGAACTCTTTGTTTCGAAATACCGTTCCAGGAACGCATCCGTCCGACAGCAACTCCTCTACGCCGTCTATGAGCGGTACGGTGTCGCCGTATATCTCTGCCGAGCATCCCGATGCCTCCATCATTTTTACAAGATGGCCCGCTAGTCCGAATCCGGTAACGTCCGTGGCTCCCTTTATGCCGTATAGGCGCATTATCTCGGCGGCATCGTCGTTGAGCCGCTTCATGTTCTTTATGGCTATCGTGTAGCACTCTTTGCTATCCATACCCGTGCGGTGGGCAGCTATGGCTACGCCCGTGCCTATAGGTTTGGTGAGTATGAGTATGTCGCCGGGTCGCGCGCCGTCGTTTGTTACCAGTTGCCCGGGACGTACGGTACCCACTACGGCGAGTCCGTATTTGGGTGTGGCGTCGACTATGGTGTGTCCTCCCATTATGAACGCTCCCGCTTCGGCCACCTTGTTAGCTCCGCCCGACAGTATGTCGTGCAGGGCTTCGAGCGGGGCGTCTGCCGGGAACATGTTGAGGTTGAGTACGAGTAACGGTTTGCCTCCCATGGCATATACGTCTGATAGCGAGTTGGCGGCCGCTATCTGGCCGAACTCGTAGGGCGACGAACATACGGGCGGGAAGAAGTCGGTGGTGACAATGAGAGCCGTGTCGTCATTGAGGCGATATACGCCGGCGTCGTCGTGCGTGGATATGTCTACCATTATGTCGGCGCTCGATAGCATGGGTATGTCGCCGAGCAACTGTGCCAGCTTGTCGGCCGGGAGTTTCGCAGAGCATCCGCCCTCCGTCGATGTTTTAAGCAGATCGTATTCCATGTCGTTATATCCTTTCGTGCATAGTGGCTCTTATCCTGTTTTCGGCAATGATATTTTCGCAAGCTGTTCTGTCTTCCTCTTTTACGAATAGGGCTATGCCGCATTCCGCCGATATATCTTCCGGTACCGCCGTCACGCTTATCGCTATGCCACTCTCCTCGAGAAGACGCGAACATCGCGATGCCTCGCGTGCCGACGCGAATGTTACCAGCGCTCTCATGAACATACCTCCTCTATGGCTTCGGCGAGAAAATCGAGATCTTCGGCCGTGTGATACGGCGACAGCGACACCCTGACGGTTCCGGCCGGGCTCGTGCCGAGGCTCCTGTGGGCCAACGGGGCGCAGTGGAGTCCCGAGCGGCACTCTATGGCATGACGTCGCCAAAGCCTGTCGTTAAGTTCGGCTACGCTCATACCTTCGGCCACTATCGAGAACAGCTCTCCTTGCCGTTCAATATCGTCTGCGCATATCAGCTTCAACCCTTTTATCTCGGTCAGTCGTTCCATCAGGCCGACGAACTCTTCGCGGGTGTGTATCGGTTCGGGGCGGTGTTCGAGTGCGCCGAGCAGTCCGGCTATGGCGGCGATGCACGGTGTGCCGGCCTCGTATTTGTCGGGCGTATGCCGGGGCATGAGGTAGCTGTCGGAGTTGCTGCCAGTGCCGCCGAACACCAATGGAGCCACTTTCTCGTGGTCGCGAATGAAACATCCTCCGGTTCCGGTAGGGCCGAGCAACCCTTTGTGTCCGGTCCATGCCGCGAAATCAACGCCCCATCCGTCCAAGTCGACAGGGGTGTGTCCGAGCGATTGCGACAGGTCTGTCATAAGACGGGTGCGTCCTCCTATGGCTTCGCTTATCTTGCCTATATCTTGCGTTAATCCGTTGACGTTGCTTTGGTGACATATTATCACCATATCTATATTGTCTAACTCGCGCCGGCGTAGTCTTTCCGTATCTATGCTTCCGTCGCCGAGGTGGTCGAGTACCTCTACCGACAGCCCTATGTCGCCGCGCAGAAACTCGAGCGGGCGTGTGATAGCGTTGTGCTCGAGCGGAGATATCAGCACCCGTTTGTGAACGTAGTCGAAGCCTCGCAACACGGTGTTGGCCCCGTGTGTGGCGTTGGGACCGAACGATATGCGCGCCGGGTCGTCTGTGCCCATCATCGCGGCAAGAGCTTCGCGGCACCTCTCGGTTATGTCGGTGGCCCGTAGCGCACGCTCGTACGAGCCGCGCCCGTAGGTGCCGCCGCACTCGGTAAGATAGGCTGATATGTAGCGGCAGACCTCCTCCGGCTTGGGATAAGAGGTGGCCGCGTTGTCGAAATATCTCACGGCGGGATGTTTTGACGGTTAAGTTAAATTCGACAGGCCGTTAAGGATATACTATGTGCGAAGCCGCGGCCGTTATGCGTGCTATCTTGTACATGTTGCCGATACTACCCACTTTGATGCGATCCTTTATTCCGAAGAAGTCGGCGCATGTACCGCAGGAGGTGATCTCCACCCCGGCGGCCTCCAACCGTGCCAGAGCCTCGGCGGTGTCGCTTCCCTCCATTGCCGTCTTTACACCGGTGTTGTAGAGCACTATGTGCGACGGCAGCTCGTCCACCTCGGGCAGGGTATTTAGATACGCACGTAGCAACAATCTGCCGAGCTCGTCGTCGCCGTCGCCCATGCGGTCGGAGCGTATGGCCACGCAATAGCCGGTCGAGGGACAGGCGCACCGTTCGGCTCGCTCTTCCGCGGCACTATTTGCAGAGGTCTCTTTAACGGTGAAAGAGAGAGAGGTGCAGTCGCCGCGGTCGCTCACCTCGGGCGATATGCCCAGCTCACGCAGATATGCCGACAGGTTGCCGCACGATGTGGGATTGTCTGTGAGTATCTCTACATTGTCGCCCGTAGCGGCCCCCTTGAGAGCCCTTTTGGTCATTATGAGGGGCTCCGGGCATAGCTTCCCTCTTGCGTCTACCTTTATCATTCTGTCGATCCGTTTGTTATGGCGTGAGCCGTTCGCCCTCGGCCGTCACCTTGTCGGCGAGCGTCTCTATATCGTCGTATCCTGCAGAGAGCAATCTCTTTTTGCCGTCTGCGTATATCTGGTCTATGCTTTTGCGATAGCTCTTGTCGTAGTATGCCAAGGCTATCGACGCGGCTGCCTCTATGTCGCCGCGGTCTACGGCATCTTTAGCTTGCAATGTCTTTTCCCGCCCCAGCCGTTTGGTTATCCTGTCGAACGCCCCTTTGAGAGCCTGCGGGTCTATATCTCCGTATTCGGCCATTATGCGTTCCATGCGTCGGTCTACGGGGGCGTCTATATATACGGAGCATGCCCCTCTCATAGTCTCCCATAAAGCCTCGGGTATGGTGACGCGACCTATGGACCGGCTCTCGCCCTCGCACCACACCCTCTTGCCGGGGTCGAAAGACGATAGCTTGTCTATGAGCCTGTTTACGAACATCTCGCAACTCTCTTGCGGGCCTGTCAACCCTCCGAATGCCGATCCTTTGTGACGGGCCAGCCCTTCGAGGTCGAGCACCTGTTCGCCGCGTCTCTCCAATTCGTGCAATATGTCGCTTTTACCGCTTCCCGTAGGGCCGGAGAGCACTATAAGACGCTTCAATGTACCGGCAAGAGGTTCTATTAAGGCTCTGTATGCCTTGTAGCCGCCTCTTATGCGTCTTACTTTTAGCCCTGCGGTGCCGAGCAGCCAGCAAACGCTCTCGCTCCTCATGCCTCCGCGCCAGCAATATACCGTTACGAGGTCGCCGGCAGCGAGCCCGGTTGCCGTGCGGGCCATGCCGGCGATACGCGGACCTACTATCTCCAAGCCGCGCATGACAGCCGGTTCTTTCCCTTGCCGGTGATAGATGGTGCCTACTTCAGCCCGTTCTTCGTCGCTGAACAATGGCATGTTGACGGCGCCTACTATGTGTCCGCTCGCGAATTCACCCGGCGAGCGGACGTCTATCAGAAGTCCGCCGTCCCTGTTGCGGGCGAAAATGTCCGGGTTTATGGATTCTGTCATTACACGTGGCTTTTGTTAAGGCAAATATACGCAAAAATCGGTTCGGTGCGGCTTTAGATATACCGGGTACTATAAATAATAAAGTCGGCTGTACGGTTTAACCTATTGTCTAGGAATAGTAGCCTGTCTCGGTAAGAGGCATCATTTTTGCTTAAACGGCCTTAAAAAATCCCATTTATAATATGAAAACACTTTTTCTGTCCCTCTCTTGTCTGTTTATGTTGTATGTCGATCGGGCAGATGCCTGCACACGTGCCTTGTATGCGGGTCCTGACGGAATGGTCGCTACGGGTCGTACTATGGATTGGCGCGAAGATCCTCTTACCAACCTTTATCTGTTTCCGCGCGGAATGGAACGGCGCGGGGCCGATACGGATCATACCGTATTCTGGAAATCGAAATACGGCTCGCTCTCGGCGGCCGGATACGACATAGGTATCTGCGACGGTATGAACGAAATGGGGCTGGTAGCCAATCTGCTTTTTCTGCCGGAGTCGGTGTACGGGTTGCCCGATGACGATCGTCCCGTGATGGGTTTGAGTATATGGACACAGTATGTGCTCGACAATTTCGCCACTGTGGCGGAGGCCGTAGCCGCACTCTCGGCGGATAGCTTCCGCATAGATTCGCCCGATCTTCCTAACGGCGTTCAGTCGCGTCTGCACATGGCCATATCCGATCGTAGCGGCGATAGCGCCATACTCGAGTATATAAACGGCAGGCTTGTCATTCATCACGGACCGCAATACAAAGTGCTCACCAACTCGCCCGTATACAGTCTGCAACTGGCCGTGGGCGATTACTGGCGTCAGATAGGCGGCCTTACCATGTTGCCCGGCACCAACAGATCGTCAGACCGTTTCGTTCGCGCATCGTTCTATATAGATGCCGTAGTGCAGAGCTCCGATGCCGCTGTGGCCGTCCCGGCCGTTATGTCGGTAATGCGCAATGTCTCCGTTCCTTACGGCATATCCACTCCCAGTAATCCGCACATAGCATCTACCCGCTGGCGCACCGTGGCCGATCAGAAAAACATGGTCTACTATTTCGAGCCTACTTTATCTATGGAGCCTTTCAGGGTCGATCTCTCCGGAATTGATTTCTCGGAGGGCACCGGTGAGCGTGTGCTTACGTTGAGCGACGGGTCGGTATATGACGGAGATGCCACGGATAAGTTCAGAGAGGTGTCGCATCCTTTTGTGTTCTTGTTCGGGGTGTAGCGGATCCGATATATGACAGTGTGGGGCCCATGTAAATATGGAGTACGGCTCTAGCGCCTTGCACCTTTTCATGCGTAAGTGACTGGCAAACATTATGACACCGATTCTGCCAAAATGTCAGTTCGCATCCGTTGGCATACTCTTTGAAATATATTATCCGCTTTAGAATAATCAAAAACACAAGATATGCAAAAAGGTAAAATAGGTGTAACTACGGAAAATATCTTTCCGGTGATCAAGAAGTTTCTCTATTCGGAACACGACATCTTCCTGCGCGAGCTGGTGTCGAACGCGGTGGACGCCACCCAAAAGCTCAAGGCGCTTGCCTCGAGCGGTGAATTCAAAGGCGACGTGTCGGGCCTGAAAGTAACGGTGGAGGTAGACGAAGCGGCTCACACCGTCACCATAAGCGACGAGGGCATAGGTATGACCGAAGATGAGGTGACCCGTTATATCAACCAGATCGCATTCTCGGGTGCCGAGGAGTTCTTAGCCAAATATAAGGATCAGACCAACATAATAGGCCATTTCGGGTTGGGCTTCTATTCTTCGTTCATGGTGGCCTCGCAGGTGGACCTCTACACCCTCTCTTACAAGGACGGTGCTGAGGCTGTCAAATGGAGTTGCGACGGTTCGCCCGAATACACTTTGGAGAAGTGCGACAAGGCCGAGCGCGGTACGCGTATAGTTCTGCATCTGGCAGAAGACAGTTATGAGTTCGCATCGCGCGACCGCATAGGCGCATTGCTCGGTAAATATTGCCGTTTCCTGCCTGTTCCGATCGTGTTCGGCAAGGAGCAGGAGTGGAAAGACGGCAAGTATGTCGATACCGACAAAGACCGCATCATAAACGAGACATCGCCCCTGTGGACGCGTAAACCCTCGGAGCTTAAAGAGGAGGATTACGCCGACTTCTACCGCATGCTGTATCCTATGGCGGAGGAGCCGTTGTTCCATATACACCTCAACGTCGATTATCCTTTCACGCTTACGGGCATACTCTATTTCCCCAAGATACGCAACAATTTCGAAATACAGAAGAATAAGATACAGCTTTACAGCAATCAGGTATTCGTAACCGACTCCGTAGAGGGTGTGGTGCCGGAGTTCCTCACGCTGTTGCACGGGGTGATCGACTCTCCCGACATACCTCTCAACGTATCGCGTAGCTATCTGCAGGGCGATCCCGACGTCAAGAAGATATCGTCGCACATAACCAAAAAGGTGTCCGACCGTCTCTCCGAGATATTCAAGAGCTCGCGCGACGATTTCGAGAAGAAGTGGGACGACCTCAAGATATTCATACAGTACGGCATAATCACGGACGAGAAGTTCGCAGACAAGGCCGGTGAGTTCACCCTGCTCAAGAACAACGACGGCAAGTATTTCACCTTTGCCGAATACAAGGAGCTTGTAGCCGCCAATCAGACGGACAAGGATGGTAACATTATAATGCTCTACACCAACGACCCCGTATCGCAGGACTCTTTCATAGCGGCGGCACGGGATCGCGGATACGACATTCTCGTGATGGACGGTAATCTCGATAACCATTATATCAGTTATCTCGAGAACAAAAACGAAAAGTGCAAGTTCGTACGTGTAGACTCCGACGTAATAGACAAGCTGATACGCAAAGATGAGGACAAGCCTATGGCGCTGTCGACCGACCAGCAGAACTTCATCAGGCCGCTCTTCGAAACCGTTCTGCCTGCAGACGACAAAACGCATTTCAATGTTACGTTCGAGCCGCTGTCTGGCGAAGAGTCTCCCGTTCTCATCACGCAGAACGAGTTTATGCGCCGAATGAAAGAGATGTCGCAGATGGGAGGCTCGCCCTACGCATTCTATGGACAGATGCCCGAGAGTTATACGGTAGTGGTGAACGGCAACCACCACCTTATATTGCAACTGTGGCAAGAGGCGGAAAAGGAGGTGGGGACCGATGTCAAGGCTCTCGACGACAAGATCTCCGTCAAAGAGAAAGAGCGTAAGGCGTTCGAAGAGGTGGTTAAAGACAAGAAAGAGGAGGAGTTCTCACCCGAAGAGCGCGAACGCCGTGGCGAGATAGACGGCGAACTCGGTAAATTAAGGTCCGACCGTTACGCCAAGCTGTCTAAGGCGGCCGAAAGCAACACCATGCTCGGTCAGATCGTCGATCTGGCGCTCCTTGCCAACGGAATGCTTAAAGGTGAGAAACTGACTAAATTTATTAAGCGTTCGGTGGATATGATAGGTAAATAAAAATCCGTAACTTCATGATAAAGGCTCGACTGTTCGGTCGGGCCTTTTTTGTTTTCATTGTAAGCTAACGTTTTCGATAAGCCGAGTGTAATGAAACGAAGTTTTGATTGCCGAGGCGAGAAACGTCTGCATCCAAGCGAACGTTTTCGATCTGCTTGCCTGAAGCCGATACTTTTGTCGAAATATGGATAATTGGTTAAGAAGCGGTCCGGCGTGATACATTAACCAATAGGGGCCTTTATCCCGAATAATGACTAATCCAAAGATTGCATGCCTATCTGGGCTATATCGAGCAGTTTTACGTACGATTCCGGCGTCATCTCGTAGAAGAAGTAGTTGATGGGGTCCACCCTGCGACCGTTATAGACCACTTCGTAATGCAGATGCGGCATGAAAGATAGCCCTGTGTTGCCGCTGTGACCTATGATATCTCCGCGTCTTACGCGAGCACCTTTCTTCACTACCGACTTATCGAGATGTCCGTATAGCGTGCGATAGCCGTTGCCATGATTTATAGTGACGCACAGACCTTTACCGTAAGCGCTGTTGGATATGTCGTCTACGGTTCCGTCGGCTGTGGCATATACGCGGGTTTGCTCCGGTACGGCATAGTCGACACCCTGATGCGAGGCCATGGTACGGTAGAACGGATGTATGCGCATGCCGTACGAGGCGGCCAGTTTGGTGAGGTCGCTATTGTTGACGGGCTGTATGGCGGGTATGTTGTTGAGGTCGCGGCCGAGAGTCGTCATGTTCGACTCGAGCGATTTGAAGTTGTTCGTGACTTTGGTCACCGTAGCTTCCAACGAGCGCAGACCGTCGAAATATATTCCGGCCAGTTCGTTGTTTGACATGGTTAGCAGCTTGTCGGCATCGCGCCACTGCTCGTCGTCTTCGTGAAGCGAAGTGTAGGGTACCGACTCGAACAACATGCCGTATATGTTCTCGTCTCTTTCTCTCACGTTGTCGAGAACGGTCATGACCGAATCGTAGCTACGGCTCAGACGCTCGTATTCGCGTGTCATTTCACGGTTCGATTTGCGTATCTCGTGCTCTATTGGGGTATCGAAAAATATGGAGAACAAAACGTAATATATCACGGCCACCCCTATCCATACGAACAGATTGAGCAAGAGGCGCAACAGACGGCGTCTCCTCTTATGATCGCGTTCCCCTTTAGTCTTGCTCATATATCACGTTCTTAGCCGATTCTATAATCTTTCTGAAATCTTCGTCGCTCATGTCGCGGCTCACGTAGCTTAGCGGGTTGACATGTACGCCCCTGTATATCACCTCATAGTGCAGATGCGTGCCGGTGGAGCGACCGGTATTGCCCATGAGCGCGATTTTCTCGCCGCGGTGTACTCGCTGTCCTACCTTCACGAGGCTTTTGTTGAGGTGGGCGTAACGGGTCTGATAACCGTAGCCGTGGTCTATGACAACCGAATTGCCGTAGCCCGATTCGACGGTGTTTTTAGACACTACGCCGTCGGCGGTGGCATATATGGGGGTGTTCTTTTCTCCCGAGAAGTCTACGCCGTCATGACGTTTTACCGTTTTGAAGATGGGATGCACGCGTATGCCGAAAGCGCCTATGTTTCGTATGCGGTTGCGGTCCAAGGGCCATATTGCGGGTATGGCCTCTGTCATACGCTCCTTGTCCTTAGCCATCACCTGCAACGTATCCAACGACACCGACTGACGGTAGAGTCGTTCGCGCAACAGCGAAAGCGACCCTCCGGCATAGCTTATGGCCGCCCCATAACGACTGTGCGCGAAACGGGAGGGGTCGACGTAATCGAGCGGGTCGAGGCTGTTCATCGGCGGTATCGTGTCGAGTGCGAAGATGGAGCGATATATACCTTTATCCCGGCTCTCTATCTCGGAGAGCTCTCGCGAGGCTAAGTCTATTTTGTCCTGCAACATGCGATATTGCATCAGAAGCTCGGTATTGCGGTGGCCGAGGTTATAGACCTTGGGCGTATGGAAAAAATAGGAGAAGACGAAATTGACTACGCTGGCCATAATAAAGCCTATGAGCACTTTACGCAAAACACGATAGGCCCGCACCCTCAACGGACGCTTGGGCCCCGTGCGCGGAGCGGTATGTAGTGCGGCATCGTTCGCTGTCATAACATGCTCTGTAGGTATCACGGCTCGGTTAAAATTACGCGTTACGAAAGCAAAGTTACGTTTTTTTGATTAATTTTACAATCGTTTTCGACGTAAGCCTGCACGGCGGCATTAGTACGAAGCCGCATAAACGTACGGTTGCGGCGATACGGCGAGTATATTTTATTCGGATAAAACAGAGTAGAAAGATATGGACAGCAACCTGATCAGAAAGAGTTTCATAGATTTTTTCAAGGAGAAAGACCATCAGATAGTGCCCTCGGCGCCGATGGTGATAAAGAACGACCCTACGCTCATGTTCACCAACGCCGGGATGAACCAGTTCAAAGACATATTCCTCGGCAACAGCGAACGTTTCGCCCCGCGTGCCGCCGATACACAGAAATGTTTGCGCGTGTCGGGCAAGCACAACGACCTCGACGAGGTAGGGCACGACACCTATCACCACACCATGTTCGAGATGCTCGGCAACTGGTCGTTCGGCGACTACTTCAAGAAAGAGGCCATAGAGTGGGCATGGGAGCTTCTGGTAGACCGCCTGCATATGGACCCGTCTCGCATGTACGCCACCGTCTTCGAGGGTAGCGACGACGACGGCGTGCCTTTCGACAGCGAAGCCTACGATATATGGTGTGCCAAACTACCTGCCGACCACGTATTGCGCGGCAACAAAAAGGACAACTTTTGGGAGATGGGCGACGTGGGTCCGTGCGGCCCGTGCTCGGAGATACACTACGACCTGCGCGACGACAGCGAACGTAAAGCCGTCGACGGGGCGTCGCTCGTAAACAAAGACAATCCGCAGGTCATAGAGATATGGAATCTCGTGTTCATGCAGTTCAACCGCAAGGCGAACGGCTCGTTGGAGCCCCTGCCGCACCGCCATGTAGACACAGGCATGGGCTTCGAGCGTCTCTGCATGGTGTTGCAGGGAAAGAAGAGCAATTACGACACCGATATATTTCAGACCATAATACGTAAGATAGAGGAGCTTTCGGGCAAAAAATACGGCGCCGACGAGAGCACCGACATAGCCATGCGCGTGATAGCCGATCACTTGAGAGCCATATCGTTCTCCATAGCCGACGGCCAGCTCCCGTCCAATGTAAAGGCCGGTTATGTGATACGACGCATATTGCGCCGCGCCGTGCGTTACGGTTACACCTATCTCGGTTTCAGGGAGCCTTTCCTCTGCCACCTGGTTCCCACTCTCGCAGGACAGATGGGCGAACAATTCCCAGAGATAAAGGCCCAGCAGACATTGATAGTCAAAGTTATAGAGGAGGAGGAGAATTCGTTCCTGCGCACTCTCGCCACCGGCATCAACATGCTCGACGGAGTGATCGGCAAGCTCAAGGCTTCCGGTAAGGATACCGTTTCGGGAAGCGATGCCTTTCTGTTATACGACACATACGGCTTCCCCATAGACCTTACCGAGCTTATAGCCCGCGAACAGGGTATCAAGGTCGATCTGGAGGGTTTCGAAAAAGAGCTGGCGGCTCAGAAAGAGCGTTCGCGCAACGCTTCGGCCGTGGAGACGGACGACTGGGTGGAGCTGATAAGCATACCCGAAAGCGTTTTCGTGGGTTACGACACACTCACGTGCGACGTTCGCATAGCCCGTTACCGTCGTGTCGGCGCCAAAAACAAGAGCTATTACCAGATAGTGTTCGACCGTACTCCGTTCTACGGCAACTCGGGCGGACAGGTGGGCGACACCGGGTATATGGAGTCGCAAGACGGCAGCCGTACGGTTATAACCGACACCCGCAAGGAGAACAATCTCACCGTACACATAACCGACGAATTGCCTGCGGATGTGACCGGCGTATTCAAAGCCGTGGTAGACGAGCGGGCCCGCACGGCATCGGCCTGCAACCACTCGGCGACGCACCTGTTGCAACGCGCCCTGCGAAAAGTGCTCGGCGACCATGTCGAACAGAAAGGTTCGTTGGTG
Organism: uncultured Rikenellaceae bacterium; assembly: GCA_910588925.1. Classification (GTDB taxonomy): domain Bacteria; phylum Bacteroidota; class Bacteroidia; order Bacteroidales; family Rikenellaceae; genus CASDZP01. The sequence continues at coordinate 13,965 of CAJURV010000012.1, read as the reverse complement.
TCTCCCGCATCGTTACGGTTCGACTTCTCTCACTTCCAGAAAGTAACCGACGAGGAGCTGCACGAGGTGGAGAGAATCGTCAACGCCGACATACGCGCCGATTACCCGTTGGACGAAAATCGTTCATGTCCTATAGATCGGGCTAATGAGTTGGGTGCCATGATGTTGTTCGGAGAGAAATACGGCGATGTGGTGCGTGTCATAAAATTCGGAGACTCGGTGGAGTTGTGCGGAGGTACCCACGTGGCCGCTACCGGACGTATAGGTTTCTTCAAGATAATCAGCGAAGGCGCCATATCGGCCGGTGTGAGGCGTATAGAGGCCGTAACGGGCGAGAGCGCGGTAGAGTTCGTGCAGAAGATAGCTACAGCTATCAAGAAAATGCAGGGCGTACTCAACTCCCCCGACGTATTCCCGGCCGTGGAACGTCTCATCGCGCATAACAGCGAGTTGAGCAAAAAGGCCGAAGAGTTCCACAAGCTCCGCAACCAGACGCAGGCTGCAAATATAGAGAAGAGACTCGAGGTACGCGCATCGGGAGAGTGGTATGTCAACACGTTGAATTTCCCCACCGATAACCTCAAAGAGATCGGAGCCATATTGAGAGCCAAACATCCCGATTTGGTCTACATAACCGGCACCACTATAGGTGATAAACCGTCGTTGGTGGTAGCGTTAGGCGACAACATAACGGCGGCCGGAGCCAATGCCGGAGCCATCGTGAAAGAGGCTGCCAAACAGATGCAGGGCGGCGGCGGCGGTCAGGCATCCATAGCTACTGCCGGGGGCAAGAACCTCGATATGCTCGGCGCTGCGATAGATGCGGCCGTGCAGGCGGTCAACAAAGTGCTTTAAACCTATTTATTCATACGTAAAAATCCGGAAGACGATATATCTTCCGGATTTTTTATTATCGCTGTACGGTAAAAATCAGACACATTACGCACTTCCGGGGCCGATAGAAGCTACATTTTTGCCACGGAAAATTAGGGCGATCCGTAGGAGTCCTTTTAAGCAGCTCCCTTTTACGAGGCTTTTGTCCCGTTGCTATTTGGGCATCAGGCAAAGTTCCGCCATTTGCGACGTGCGGTAAGGGCTATTATATCTGCCAGAATAATTTGACGGAATCTGTCAGAAATGGCGCGTGCGTCCCTATTTCCTGTTTCGGCCGCGTCTTATTGATCGCAACACCTCTATCGCTATTATCGCTATGGCTATGGCGCCTATTATGATAACCAATTCACGGAAACTCAAATCGGCTGTTATGATGGTAAACATGGCTTATTGTATTAATCGGTGCAACTGTTCGTATCTTTCGTCGTGTTCGTGGTTGTGGTCGTGTCCTGCCGCCGGTCGTGCCGGTGTGGCGGTGTGTTCCGGCTTTTCGCCGGCGCCGTCGGTTTCGAGCGGGAGCGACACGGTGGAGCCGGAAGATGTGGCGCTTCGTACGTATTGTTCGCGTCTTCCGGGCCTTGCTGCATTGTCGCGCCGTATCTCGGTGATGAGTGCGGTGCGTATGCTGTCGAGGTTATGGTCTATCTCTCCGAAATCGGACCTCTTGAGCTTGGCTTTGGTTATCTTGAAGTCGAAATCGTCAGTGTTGCCGAAGATGTCTATACCGAGTTTGAACGGTATCGGCGACTTCATCACCGATATGTTGTATTTGAAGTCGATATCGAAATCAGTGCTTACCGTCTGCGTGCCGCCTATTATGGCCCTGTAGCGGTCGATCTCTATCTCGAACGGGGGCACGTCTATGCGTCCTTCGCGTGCCAGCAGGCTTACGGCGAGCGTGTCTATCATGTTGCGTTTCTTGTTCTTGAAAAGCAACATCTTGGATATTTTGGCGAATGTCTCGGTGTCCAATAGTACCAGTTCCTGACCGTTGAGGGTGACAAGCCCTTGAAGCGACGGCATCTTTACCGTCATATCCTTGTTCAGGTTGCCTATGATGGCGGCGCTCATGTCTACGGTCCCCTCCAGATCTTTTATCATGGGGGTCGCCTCTACCAGCGAGGGGATCAGTTTGCTTATCTGCGATATGTCTATCTGGTGGGCTACGAGGTAGGCCTTGAGATAGGCGCCGCGCCGGTTGTTGGCCCTGTAGTACATTTCGGCGTGCATCACGGCTCCGAGCCCCTGTACGTCGAAATCGTTCAGGCGGAGAGCACCTCTGTTTATAGTGGCGGAGCCTATTATGTCGGTGAATGTCAGGTCGCTTATACGTATGGTGTCGACATCGAGGTCGAGGTCCATTTTCACTCCCTGCGGTATCATGAACACCGTGAGCGTGGTGTCTGTTGCGGCTTTGGCAGCCGGAGCCTCTATACGCCCCTCCACGATATCTTCCGCCGACACGGTGTTCTCACCGGAGGACGGTTGCGTTATGTTTACAGCCGTGCGGTCGCCGTCTGCTGCCGCCAACTCCGCCTCCACACGCTGGTCGTATTCGGCTGCGGCGTCCAATGCCGCGAGCAACTCGTTGGCGTTTATGTTTTTGGATGCTACGCTTACATTGCCCTCCATGCGGCTTCTTTTGTCGCCGAACATAACCTTGAGCATGTTGTCTATCCATCCGGTCACCGTTACGTCGGAGCTTCCGATCACCATGCGGGCGCGTTTCAATGTTATCCGCGAACCGTCTATGCTGGCTGTGGTCACGGGCATTTTAACCACTAACGGGAATATGTCGGAGTAGAATTCAAATCCTGTGAAGCCGACGCCCCCTTTAAGGTGCCAGTTGCGTCCGCCCCTCTGTTCCGGGGCTGTGGCCGTGAGCTTGAAGCCGCTTTTGTATAACGATACGTATGCGTTGGTCAGTTTGGACGAGGCGTTCAGTGAGTCGGTGTTTATAGTGCCGGTGAACATGGGATGTCTGGTGTGCGGTGCCGCCGGCTCCATCTTCAGCGATACTCTCGAGCTTTTGAGCGAGCCGTCCAACGTGTCGGTGATGTGGGCGTCCAAGCGCGCCACGTCTATTTCGGCAAAGAGCGTAGATAGTGTGGATGTATCTTTGGAGCGACGGCTGTCGGCCCGCAGGTTGATGCCTGCAAGGTTTATGCGTGTGCCGTTGCGGGCGCGGAATCCGAGACCGTTGAGAAAGACGTGGGCCGTGAGGTTGGATGTGTCGGGGGCGAGCTTGCCTTTGTCGACGGAGCTGCCGAAGTTGAATTCGCCGTCTCGCATTATGGCGTAGAAGTAACTGCTGTCAGGAGTGGGGGTGCGGTGGCTGTCGTAGGCTATAGTCACGTCGTTGAAGCGACTTACGCCATCGAGCCATATTGCGCCGTAGTCTTTGTATTGCAGGTCGCTGAGGCGGAAACGCCCTTTCATCGTAGTGTTGTTGCTGCCTTTGAGCACCATGCCCTCCGATAACGGTAACATCGACGACAGGTCGGTCAGATCTATGTCGCTCTCTATGTCGAAGTTTACGGCAGGGTCGCCGAGCAGGTTGGCGGCATCGGCTCGCAGTTTTATCCCGGCGGGGCCGCTCGATAGCTCGAACCGCTCTATACGGGCGTGCGATTCGGTCCTCTTCATCGGGTCGACGAAAGCTCTTATATCGGCGTCGAGGCGGTCTATGCCCACAGGCATCTTGTCGTAATGCAACGAAGCGTCGCTAACCGTCAGGCGCGCATCCACCGTCGGAAGCTCGTCTTTGCCGTAGTAACCGTTTAGCCGCGCTATGAAGAGGGCGGTGCCGTCTGATGTGACCCCTACGTCTTTTTTGAGTATGTCGGAGGGTACCATCGACAGTATCTCGGCGAACGATATGGCCTTAATGCCTATACCTACGTCCACGGCCACGCGTCGTGCCGTAGTGTCTCCGCGCAACGATCCGGCCGCACCGAAGGCCATGCCTCCGAAATGGAACCGGGCGGTATCTATATCCAGACGGAGCGAGTCGTGGTTATACCTTATCTGCGAGTTGATGTCGAGCGACAGTCTGCTCATCAGCAACCGGCCCGACTGCCATGCCAGCAGATCGCGGAAATCGACCTTGGCTTTGACGGCGCTGAACCTTTCCGATACGATGCCGGCGAGCTTGATGTCTATACTGTCGGTGGAGGCGTAGAAGCTGTTGCTACGGTCGTCGACTACCACGCGTCCTCTGTCGATGGCGAGCATCTTGACGGCCATGTCGAGCTCTATGCGCGAGGTGTCGGCCTCGTTGTCGGATGTGCGGAATATAGACAGCACCGAGCGTCCGAGCGTGTCAACATACATGTATATGTTTGGGTCGTCGAGCTTTACACGGCTTACTCTCACCTTGCCTCCGCTCAGATATAACAGTGGGCTCACCGATATTTCGGCCCGGCTCAGCCTTACGAACGGTTCGGGCGTCCATGAGGGTGTTATGGCAAGGCTGTCTATCACCACCGAAAAGTGGGGGAAACTCGAAAAGAACGTGAAGTCGACTCTGCCTATCTCCAGATCGGCGTCTATATATTGCGACGCCACCTTATTGACCACGGGCGTTACCTTCTCCGGTGTCACTATGTAGTTGACGGTTAAGGCTATCGCTCCTAAGATCAGGGCTGCGAGGCTCCCGAGGGCGATGGCGGTTATTTTTACGGCTTTTTTAACTCCTTTTTTCATTTTGCAGCGGTTTTAAAAGAAGTTCGGATGTAACAACTGCTCTACGAATATGTCGAGCATGCGCATATCCATCGCTATAGGGAATATAAATCCGTATATGGCGCCCCATATATGCGCTCCGTGGTTGATGTTGTCGCCGCCGCGGCGTCCCATGTAGCTCTCGTACCACAAGTAACAGGCTCCGAATATTATGCTCGGCATGGGTATTACCCCCATAATCAGTAATTTTCCCCACGGGTTTATGAATATGGAGGCGAAGACCAGCGCCGACACCGCTCCCGAAGCCCCTATGGAGTTGTAGTAAGGGTTGTTTCTGTATTTTATGATGTCGGGGATGCAGGCCGCTATCATGCCTCCGAAATATAGCGCCGAGAATAGGACTGCGGTCAGGTCAGGCCTGAATACGCTGAAAAACGACTCCATATAGCGGCCGAACGACCACATGACAAGCATGTTGATAAGCAGGTGCATGTAGTCGGCATGTACGAAGCCGTGAGTTATGACCCTGTCCCACTGGTGTTTTTTTGCTATGGAGTAGGGGTTGAGCGAGAGACGGTAGAAAACTCCCCGGTTGTTGAAACATAACAGCGACACGCCTATGGTCGCTACGGCTATTACGCTTGTTGTCGTGAGTATCATGGTGTCAGAGTGTGGTAATCTTTAGTATCAGTTCTTTAAGCAGGTCTCCGTCGCTCATCATCGCCGATCCGCCCAGCCCTTTGCTTTTGAGGTCGTATTCGCGTATGGTCCCCATGGCAAGGAAGCTCCGTCGGGTAGGGTAGAGGCACAGGGCGTTCTTGTACTCTTTCAGGAAGAATGCTCCCGGTAGCTTGAGTGCGGCTGTAAGCTGGGTGTCGTCCGGCATGGGCAGGCGTTTGTTCTTGGCGTTCCATACCATTATGCCGAGGGTGAAGATGCGCTGGAAGTGGGTGAACAACATCTGTATGGTGACCACGAGCGGGTTGTCTTTGGGGTTGCGGGCGAAGTGGTCGCAGATAAGCAACGCACGCGCCGTGTCTCCCGCGGAGAGAGCCCGTGTCAGCTCGAAGTTGTTGAAATCCTTGCTTATGCCTATGTTCTCCTCTATGTCTTCCGCCGTTATGGTCTTGCGGTCGGGCGATATGCGGGTCAGTAGCTTGCCCGTTTCGCTGTCGATCTTCTGTAGAGAGGTGCCTAAGTGGTCGGCCATCATGGCGGCGGCACGGCTCTCCAGTGTATAGCCGCGTGAGGCGAACAGCTCGCCCAGCCACGGTCCTATCTCGTAGTCGCGCGGCTGTGACGACTCCAGCACGAAGCCTTGCTCTACGCATCTTTTGTAGAGTGCGGATCGTTTGTCGAGACTTCCGCCCTTGTGAACTATCGCCAATATGCTCCCCTCCATAGGGGCCTTGAAATATCCGGCCAGCTCGTCGAGCCCTTTGAGTGCGGCCGCATCGCGCAGTATCACTATGTTGTGGCCCGGCATCATGGTGTAGGTGCGGCATCGTTGAATGACTTCGCCCGGGGTGGTCTCCGCGCCGTAGACTATCTGCAGGTTGAAACTCTTGGCTTCCGGCGACAGTATCTCGTTCTCGATATATCCGGCTACCTTGTCTATGAAGTAGGCCTCTGCGCCCATCAGAAGATAGACACGTCTGTACACCCCGCCGCGCAGCTCTTTCATGACGGTGGAGTAGTCTGTGAGCGTGTTTTTGAAACTGCCTGTGCTTTTTACCTGTTTTTTAGCCATATATCGTCTCTGTCGGCGAAACCGTCCTCGGCCAGCAACCGGCGCACGGCGTCGCGTCCTTCGTCGTTCAAAGATAGTGAAAATTTGTTAACGAACATATCTATATGTTTGCGTACCACCTCGTCGGATAGCTCTCGTGCATTGTCGCGTACGAAGCTGTAGGAGTCGCCGGGGTTTTCCATTGCGTAGGCGACGCTGCGGCGTATGGCCTCCTCTGCCCGGCGTATGGTCTCCTCTCCGAGGCGTCGGTGCGCCACTATGGCGCCTAACGGTATGGGTAACGAGGTAGATTGTTCCCACAGGCTCCCGAGGTCGGCAACCAAACGCAGCCCTTTTCCGGCGTATGTGAATCTCTCCTCGTGGATGAGTACACCCGCGTCCGCTTCATCGTCGAGTACCGCTTCGGCTATGTGGCAAAAGAGGTACTCGCGTGTGCGAAGTTTGTTTCCGAAGGCATGACGCAGAAGCAGACGGGCCGTGGTGTGATCGCCCGGTATGGCTATCGTGGCGTCGGCCACCTCGTCGGGGTATATCTTGCGACGGCTCACTAAGAGGGGGCCGTTGCCGTAGCCGAGAGCACTGCCCGAGTCGAGCAATACGTAGTTGTCGGCTATTTGCGGATATACCGCATAGCTTATCTTGCTTATATCGGGCTCACCGGTCAAAACGCTCTTGTTCAGATCCTCTATGTCGCTCATGGTTAGCTCCGTATCGAACGACGGCGGTGGCGTAAGGCGTCCGTGTAGAATGGCGTCGAACATGAATGTGTCGTTTGGGCAGGTGGATATGTGAAGTTTGAGCTTTTGCCGTGGCGATATGTTACTCATATTGTAAAACAGTTGATTCGGTGTATGATTCTGAACGTGTCTGAAGTGGACCTGTCCTGCGAAAAGATATTATAAAGGCCCGATAGTAAAGTTCTTGTAGGTCCGCTGCTATAAGTGTCGGTTCGCCGGCCTGAATCGTTGTCTGGCATCTTTTTTATCCGATACTATTGGAGCATGAAGCGTTATCGGCAATCAGCCATGAGCTTCTCCACGAACCTTTCCAGCTCAGTGCCTAACCGTTTGACGGCTCCATGCAGGTCCCACTTATTGCGGTTGAGATCCACTTCGTTGGATATGGAGCGTATTTCGTAGAAAGGAACTCCGGCACGTAAGCACACCTTGAAGAACGACGCGCCCTCCATGTTCTCTATGTCGGCGTCCTCTATGGGGGCGAACGGTGCCATTGCCGCGTTCATGCTGTTGGACGAGGCTGCGGGAAGCCCTATGTTATCGTCTATCCAAGGGCACTCGAGCCACTCCGACAAAGGAAATTCCATATCGTTGTCGGTGCGTGCCAAGAGTCTGAAACCTTCGGGGTAGAAGAATCCGAGGTCGGCCTCGCGTTCGCGTTTCACTATCACGGTGTCGCCTATCTTGAAGCGCGAGTGGGCGTAAACTCCGGCTATTCCGCCCATTACTACGGCTTCCGGTCTGTTTGGGCCTGCGAGCAATCCGGCTGTGAAGATGGCGGCATCCGTGAGTCCTACGCCGCATATATGCGTTCTTACGCCGGCGGGGGGATTGAACCCTTTAGCTTCCGTTACGGTGGGGAAGACTATCTCTATCATGTCAGTAGAACAGTGAAGATATTATGGTGTCCGATATGAGAAAATATCGGGGATTGATCTGTAACCGCGACCCCTCGAACGTCATGCGTCCGCTCTTTATTAGCGGCTCGGCCCTCTTGAGTATGACGGCCAGACGGTCTTTGCCGAAACGGCGGCGCATCTGTGCCGTGTCTAACCCCCATACGGTGCGTAACGATAACATTACGAATTCGTTGAGCATGTCGCCGTCTGTGAGTTTCTCGGTGGTGAAATGGCGGCCGCTGTCCACATAGCGCAGATACAGCGGCAGGCTCGATATATTGGCGTGCCGTGCCGTGCCGTCGAAAGAGTGGGCGCCGGGGCCTAACCCCAGATATGGAACGCCCAGCCAGTAGTTGCTGTTATGAACGCCGCAATACCATTCGTTGGAGGCGAAGTTGCTGATCTCGTAGTGGAGGAAGCCCGCCTTGTTCATTACGTCTCTGACCGCCTGAAAATGTGTGTCGCTGGTCTTATCGTCCACGGGGGTGAAAAGTCCTCGTTTCATGCGGTTGCTTAGTATGCTCCTATCCTCGATGGAGAGGTGGTATGCCGAGAGGTGTTGTACGTCGAGTGCGAGGGCCTTTTTGAGGTCTGCACGTATGGTGGAGGTGCTTTGGCCCGGTATGCCGTAGATGAAGTCGGCTGAGATATTGAGTATGCCGGCCTTGTGCAGTCTCTTTATCGCCTCCGCCGCTGTCTTGCCGTCGTGGCCTCTGCGCATGGCCTGCAGTATATCGTCGTTGAACGATTGTACGCCTATGCTGACACGGCTTACACGTGTCTCGTTTACGAGCGCGCCGGCGTAGTCGTCGGTTATGTCTTCGGGGTTGACCTCTATCGTCACCTCCGCCAGTTTGTTCGGACGCCATATTTTGCAGGCATGTTCTATGAGCGTCTCTATCTTGTCAGGGGAGAGCAACGACGGTGTTCCTCCGCCTATGTATATGGTGTCGAGCTCCTTGATGTAGTCGCGGCGTATCTCCATCTCGCGCAACAGAGCCTCGAAAAGCTCATTGCGGGGCCCTACCGCCGCCGTGGTGTAGAAGTCGCAATAGGCGCATATGTTACGGCAAAAAGGTATGTGTACGTATAGTCCTGCCACGGCTGAGAGGCTGTTTGAATTTTAACTGAAGTTTGATGGGCGCAATCCGGCTTTCGAAAACTGCATATTGGTTGACGCAACGGCGGATATTACGCTTTGAAAAGTGGTGCGGAGAAAGTCTCGGTTAAATCTTCTAATCATCCGCTTCCACGTCGTCGGACGATATCTCTATGTTATCGCCCGCAGTTGCGAATGCACCCACCGGCATCTGGTACGACACCACGAAAGCGTTGGGGAACGTGCCGAGCAATCTGCCCCACAGCATCACCGCCTCCTCTCGCGTGAGAAAGTTGCCTACGGTCACTTTGAAGTACGGGGCCGTGTAGTCGACGTTTGACGATATGCCGGGGAAAGAGCCTTTGAAACGCTCCTGTGCGGCGTATGCCTCGTGGCGCGAATTCTGGTTGTTGCCGAAGTATATTCTTACCCTGTAGCCTTTTACCTTGTCCGATAACGAACCGGTCGAGAGGGTTACGTCGCAGTCGCTTGCCACGTTGACACGCGCTCCCGAGATAGCCGGAGCGGCAAGTTCTGTCACTATGGTGTTATGTCTGGTCTGTGCCGCGACCATAAGCGGCAAGGAGGCCAGTATCGCGATAATCAATCTTTTCATCGTCGTTGTCGGTTGGCGTTGTGACGGGTTGCCATGTATGGGTTTTACGAAATGCCGTCGGGATTGCCGATAGCGAATCGGTTTATTCTACAAAATTATAAAAAATTCCCCAAATAATCTTTCAGCTCGTCCATGGGGACGTCTTTAAGGTCTATTTTAACCGGCACTATGCCTTTTCTTGCCTTTAGGCGCAGGTCTACCGATATGTTTCTGGCATCGGCGTCGATCCTTTTTAGCATGGCGGCTCCTCCCAACACGCCTCCCGCCACGTTCACCGTGATGGGTACGGTCACTTCCGACGCGCCTCTGCGTATGGCTACACGGCCGTCGGTTCCTACGGAGGCTATCTTACGTCCGTTTCGTATGTCTTTCAGTATCACCGAGCACTCTTTTATCGTTATCCTCGCTCCGCCGTTGAGTACGGTCGCTTCCATATCGAAGCCTATTCCGGCCTCGGTTACGGAGGTGAGTTTCGGTTCTCCGGCACGAAGTACCTGCAGGTCGGTGTCGTCGTTAGCGCATCCTGTAGCGATGAAAGTGCAGAGTGCGATGATTATTAGTGTTATTTTGTTCATAGTCTTCTTATTTTTCCGCCGTGTATAGTGTCGCTATCCCGAATGTGAGGCTTTCGTAGCGACAGTTTCTCCATCCCGCCTGTGCCATTATCTCCGTGAAACGCTCTCTTTGCGGGAATTGCTCCACCGATGCCGGCAGATAGTCGTATGCGTTTCTGTCTTTGGAGGTGAGGCGTCCTATTACAGGCAGTATGCCGTGGAGATAGAGCCGGTAGAATAGTCTCACTACATGGTTTCTGGGGATGGTGAGCTCCAGAACGGCTACGTTGCCCCCGCTCTTGGTGACGCGGCGCATCTGCTCCAAACCTCTTTTGAGGTCGGCGAAGTTGCGGGCGCCGAAAGCCACCGTCGTCATGTCGAAGCTTTCGTCCGCCATACTCAGGTCGAGCGCGTCTTCACGGAGGAATGTTATTTTGTGGCCGCAATCCGTTTCGGCGGCCTTCTTGCGCGCTATCGTAAGCATGTTTTCGGAGAAGTCGCCGCCTACGACGCTTTCGGTACATTCGAGGCGGGCCAGAGCAATGGCCATATCGCCGGTGCCTGTGGCTATGTCGAGGACATTGCGCGCCTTTACGCGGTCGGCCATGCGGGTGACCCGACGCCGCCACAGACGGTCTATCCCTAAGGAGAGCGAGTGGTTGAGCCGGTCGTAGCTGTGGGCTATGGAGTCGAACATGGCCCTTATCCGCTCTTTGTTCTTATCTGTGGATACTTTCATCTATTCCTTGTATTTTATGCTCTCTGCGGGTGAAAATCCCGATACTATCATGGTGGGTATCATTTGCGTTACGATGACAACCGTATATGTGCCGAGGCTCAGAAGCAATATGTGCAGCGGGTCGAGCACAACGGGCACCGAACTGATGAAGTATCCTGCGCTATCGAGCTTGACTACGCCTGTGAGTTTTTGTATGGAGAGCAGTATTATCGCCGCTATGTCGCCCCATATTATGCCTTTGAGGGTTATGGCGGAGGCTCGGTAGACGAATATGCGCTGCAACGACATGTTTCTCGCTCCGATAGTTTTCATTATTCCTATGAAGCGCGTAGAGCGGGCCATGACCATAAGCATCATGGCCGCAGTGTTGAAACATGCCACAGTGAGCATTATGGCTATTATGACTATGCCGTTGGTGTCCTGAAGATCGAGCCAGTCGAATATGGCAGGGTTGCGTTCGAGATAGTCTGTCACCATCAGCTCTCTGTCGTCGAGGTCGAATATAATATCCTCTACATGGGCCATACTACGCTCTATGAGCTTAGTGTCGCGGAGCATTATCTCGTAGCCGCTCGATAGCGAATCGCTCCAACCGTTGAGCCTGCGGGTGTTGCGTATGTCGGTGAGGGCGATCAGTTCGTCGAACTCGGCCAGCGAGCTGTCGTATATGCCGCATACTCTGAATCGGTCGCGACGCGGCGGTTCCTGCATGAATATGGCCTCCACCATCTGTCCGGTGTCGAGCGACAGGGCCTCGGACATCTTGCCCGATATAACTATCTCTTTTATCCTGTCTCGGGACGATAGGTCGGGAAGTTTGCCTTTTGTAAGTGTACGTCTGAAAAAATCGGTATCGGCATTCTCATCGACCCCTTTGAGCACCATGCCGTGCATATCCGGACCGTTGCGCAACAGTCCCGGCTTATAACAGTAACGGCTGATGCTCCTGATGTTACTGTCTGCCTTGAGCTTCTCTATAGTGGAGTGTTCGAGAGCTTCTACGGGCTGTTTTTCGTAGCTTTTATTATTGTCTAAGTTTACTATCTGTATGTGGGCGTCGAAGCCGGCGATTTTGTCCGAAATCTCCTTTTTGAAACCGGTTATCACCGATACCGCTATAACCATCACAGCCATCGAGACGGCTACAGATACGGTGGCTACCTTTACCATGAGGGCGCTTTTATCGTCACCGCCTATCGTAACTTTCTTACCTATCCATATGTCGTTTTTCCATCCCATTTCGTGTTCTGTAGGCTTTTGCGGGTGTTGCCGATGCGAAGTTTTACAAACAAAGATAGGGATATTCGCTGAAAATTAAAAGCGGTTGTCGTATATAGGTGGGTGCGGTCTTTTTTTAGTGGTAGTTAATACAAAGTTTTGGGGATGTTTGTTTTGGCGGTATCTTTTCAGGTGTCAATAGGGGACGGAGTTTGTGGGGGTGTGCCTTATGGTGGGTGGAGAGGTTAGATGGATTTGATTTGAGAGGTGGTTATAGTTAGTGTTAAATGGGATAGATACAACTTTTATATATGCTGCGAAATGTTGATGTTTTTTGTGGTATCTTGACCAGCGTCCCAAGGGCTGGAGTCTGCGGGGGCGCGGCTGGCGAGACGATAGTTTCTATTTTTAGCTTGACGGTATGCGCATTGGTTGATTTTTCGCCCGGATGGGTCGAACACTATCTCCTTATATTATGCCGCATGGTGAGGAAGCTTTGGGTGGTATCTTGCCCGGAGTCACAGGGACGGAGCCTGCGGGGGACCGCTTAAGCGTGACGTTCTTTAGATTCGCAGCGGTGATTTAATCGGAAAGGTTCTATAATTGCTGGAACTTACGCGGGCCTCCGATGGGGGAGATTTCTGCCCACCGCGAGGTGCGGCCCGCTCATCCCTCGTTCCTCGGGATTTAACGGCGGAATAGTGTTTGATTGCCCTCGTTTCGCTCGGGGGCTTTTACTATTGTAATACGCCTTACGGCGTTTGGGTTAGTAGCTGTTGGGCGGCTTTCTGTACTTTGTCTTTTGCTGTTGTGTTCAGTGTAGTTGGAAATTTATTAGCGTTTCCGCTTTAGTCTCATTTGTTTTTGTTTGGGATGTTCTTGTTTTGCTCGCGTGGGTGCATCCCCTTCGGGGACGCGTTAGGAATTTTATAGGTCAGGGGCGTACGGGGAGGAAGTTTTCGTGGAGTTTGGGAAGTACTCGATCTTTGAACGCATGAATTGTCAGTTTGTGTGCGCGAGATTCGGTTAACGCGGGGCTGCTTCCGTCGCTTTTTAGCCACAAAAATCGCCGATCCCGTTCGTGAGCCATCCTCACGTACGTTGAGTACGCTCCGGAGGCGCACGCCCGCGATCGACGATTTTTGAGGTCTAAAAGTCTCGGCGCCCTGCGGTCTTCGGTCGTGTGCGTGGGCAAGCATGCCTGCGACTTTTAGTTAATGCGTATGTCTTTGGGTATGATGTGATGGTATTTGCTCGCCATCGGCTTTTCCAACCTCTGTCGGGTTAATCCGTGTAATTATCGTGGAGCGGCACCCCGTGCCGCATGATAGGATTCGGCTAATGCGCATACCTTTATTACGTTTTATAGTATCTTCCCGTCTCGCCAACAACGTGAAAATATATAGTTTACGGAGAAGTGCGTCCCGCGTAATCCACATCTTATTCAAATTCAAAATGAAATGCGAAATCGTATTCAATATTCTTGTTTCGCTCGTTCCACACCGATAAATGCGTATTCCATCAATCCAAATATCCACGCAACCCCAGATCTTTACCTGCATCGCATCATCGGACATAATGTGCCACCTGACATTCTATTATGTTACCGCATGTCACGCACATTAAAAGGGGCTGTGCCCCCTTGTTTTTGCTTCGCTTGCGGCAGTCGTTTTCTCGCCTTGGCAATCGAAACGTCGTTTCATTGCTCTCGGCTTATCGGAAACGTATTCTTTTGTCGAGTGACAAAAGTAAGTCTCCACGAAGTGGCCCGCCGG
>CAJURV010000011.1 GCA_910588925.1 uncultured Rikenellaceae bacterium | reverse complement strand
CAAAAAATCAATGTACTCTTGTATTTGACTAAATACTAATATATTAATCGCAGTGGTTGGATTTTTATCGCACCACTACTAATGCTTCATCAAAACAAATTCAAATCTTAATCCTCCATTGGGGTGGTTACTGGCTATTATTGTACCACCATGAAACTGTACAGCGTGCTTGACAATAGCAAGTCCTAGCCCCGTACCACCCATTCTGCGGGTACGCCCCTTATCTACACGGTAAAATCTTTCAAAAAGTCGCGGTAATTGCTTATCATCAACACCGCATCCATCATCCTCAAAGCGAATCTTACACATCTGATCATTATTCTCAATCAATGATATATAGATGTTACGACCACCAGAATAAGCAATTGCATTCTCTGTAAGGTTGCGGAAAATAGATCCTATCAACGAGGTGTTACCCTCGACAACAACTTGCTCTGGAAAATCTGTATGTAGTGTAAATTTCTCTTCTTCGGGCATTATTTCCAACTCATCGGCTATCTCTTCAATGATATTGTTAATGACCACCGATTCTTTGCCAATTAGCTGACTACCATCCTCTATACGAGTAATAAGTGAGACATCGCTCAATAGTCGTCTAAGACGTTCATTGTTGATATAGCAGCGTTCAATAAGTCCTTGACGCTTCTCTTCGCTCAAGTTAATACCAGATAAGAGGGTTTCCAAGCACACCTGAATAGATGCTACGGGTGTTTTCAATTCGTGATTGATGTTATTTGTCAACTGTCGTTTAATGCGTATTTTCTCTTGCTCCTCTCGCATTGTTGCTTCGTAGGCAACATCCCTATCCTTAATGGTTTGTTGTAGCTTGGTGTAAAGATGTACAATATGGTTTGAGATTGTGCCTAGTTCATCATTAGGGAACAATTCATCTTCATCAAAATACTCGCCTTTTTCTGCCTTCGCTGCAAATTGTGTTAGACGCTTAATATTTTTCCCAAGTTTACGGGTAGCAAAATATGCCAAAGTGCTTGTTACCAGACTGAGAATAATCATCAGTCCCAAAAAGTCCCAATCTGCTTTTAATAGTTCTTTTAAAGATGGCGAATATGGAATTGCTGTTCGTACTATAACTCTATCTCCTTTAGTTGCAGAATAAAAATATTCTCTTCCATCACTGACTGATTGTCTACCAATGTGATATCCGGAACCATTCTTCAGCGCTTCTGCAATTTCATGGCGCTGACGATGATTGTCAAGAGAATCAATGGAAATCATATTGTCATAAATCACAGCACCAGTCAATGTTATGACAGATACACGAAGGTCTTCATAAGGCTTTGAATAAGTTTCTATAAACTCTTCAAATGGAAGGCCGTCTTCTATCGTTTCTAATAGCAGACGATTATAAAGTTGAAGTTGAGTACTCAATAATTCAGATTTATATTCTTTCTCTCGTAGGAACTGAAATCCTATGGAGCACAAGATTATGGTCCATGAGAAAGCAAGCAACATCAAAAAAAGTCGCTTATGATATGAAATTTTAATCACGGAAGCCATAACCGAAACCTGAGCGTGTAACAATATATGAACCGTATGCATCAATCTTGGATCGAACACGCGTAATGTTCACATCAATGGTCCGGTCCAAAACAACCACTTCCTCTTTCCAGACTTTACTGAGAATCTGTTCTCGTGACAGAATTTTGCCACGGTGTGAAATTAGGTATGCCAACAGCTCAAACTCTTTTCTTGTCAGCTTTACCTCTGCTCCGTCCACTGTGCAACGTTTAAATTCCAGGTCCAATCGCAAACCTTCCACTTGCATTATATTGGTTTTATCCGAATGGACATTGTTGCTTTTATGGGTCACTGTTCGGCGCAAAACACTCTTCACTCTAGCTATCACATTACGAATTGTGTAAGGCTTCATAATATAGTCATCCGCACCAAGATTAAGTCCCATCACCATATCATCTTCCGTATCACGTGCGGTACAAAAAATGATTGGTATTTCTGCTGTTTTTAAATCTGTCTTTAGCATCTTGGCCATTTTAATACCGCTTATCACTCCCATCATTATATCTAGAAGTATAAGCGAATATTTTTTTAAGTCAAGTGTTAAGGCCTCTTCTGCACTGAAAGCTATATCTACATCATAGCCTTCATTTTCAAGATTGAGTTGCAAGACTTCACATAGAGTCTCTTCATCATCTACAATTAATATACGTTCAGTAGCCATATCACTTATTCTTTCTGCAAAAGTACTATGAAAAATTTAACTTGATAACATGTTACAAGAGATTTAACGGAAATGTCATATTTGTTGAAACATTCATTTAACATAAACCTATTTGTTTTGAAATCTTTATGAAATCAAATGCTGATACTTTTGCAGCGTCAGATTTTAAAAGCAAATGACGATGAAAAAATTTATTAAAGTATTCTTATCTGTACTGCTATTTACTGGATTCAGCAATGCAGTTCTGGCAGAAAACAGAGATCCGGAACCTAAAGTGGGTTCCATTTGTGGACGAGTTATTGACAGTACAAAACAGGCTTTGCCTGGTGCATGTGTCTATATCGATGGATTACAGACAGGGGATGTCAGTGATATCAATGGATTCTATTCGATAAAGAATCTTAAGCCGGGGAATTATAAGGTGGTTGCTTCTTATGTCGGTTACGCCCCTTATACAATGGAACTAATTGTAAAAGAAGGTAAGGCTACTGAAAATGATATTGTATTGACTGAGGGCATAGTACTTCAGGAAGTGGTTGTGGTAGGTGCATTCTCCGGTCAGAGAAAGGCAATCAATATGCAGAAGAATAATCTGGGTATAACAAATGTCGTTTCAGCTGACCAAGTGGGAAAATTTCCTGATTCAAATATTGGCGACGCCTTGAAGCGTATAAATGGTATCAATGTACAGTATGATATGGGAGAAGCCCGTTTCGGACAAGTAAGAGGTACAAGTGCAGACTTGGCATCTGTAACTGTAAACGGCAATCGCCTTCCATCCGCTGAAGGTGATACTCGTAATGTCCAGTTGGACTTAATACCTGCCGATATGGTACAAACTATTGAGGTCAGCAAGGTTGTCACTAGTGATATGGACGGTGATGCCATTGGTGGTGCAATCAATCTTGTAACCAAAAATACACCCTACGACAGAGTCTTCAACGTAACCGTTGGTACAGGTTACAATGCCGTGAGTGACAAAATGCAACTCAATCTCGGACTTACTTATGGCGATCGTTTCTTCAACGACAAGCTGGGTCTGATGATGGCAGCTTCCTACCAAAATGCACCTGGTGGAGCCGATAATACCGAATTTGAATATGATGTAGACGATGATGGTAAAGTATTTTTAGATAAGGCAGAAGTTCGCCAATATTATGTGACACGTGAACGACAGAGCTACTCATTGGCTACAGATTATAAATTCAATCCGAACCATAAGATTTCATTTAAAGGAATATACAATAGACGCAGTGACTGGGAGAATCGTTATAGAATAACTTACAAGAAGTTGAACGAAGATCCCTCAAAACAATCTGTTGTATTACAGACCAAGGGCGGTAGTGGAGACAATAAGGATGCACGCCTGGAGTTGCAGCAGACTATGGACTTTATGTTGGATGGTGAACATACTTTTGGAAGATTAAATATGGATTGGGCCGGTTCTTTTTCACGCGCAACAGAGGACCGTCCAAATGAGCGTTACTTTGGTGTTATAATGAAGGGTAAGAAAAATGAAGATTATTTTAGCGATCTCAGTTTTGTTGGAGCCGGAGGACGTAACCCATATCCTAATAAAGGCATTGGAAATGTTGATGACTACAAATGGAGTATTGATGAATTGACAAATTCAGATCAACAAATCAAGGAGAATGAATGGAAATTTCGCCTTAACTTTGAGTTGCCGTTGACTACAGGATCTTTTGGTAATACACTTAGATTTGGTGCAAAGTACACAAATAAAACTAAGGAACGTGAAACTCATTGCTATGATTATGCAGATGTTTATGAAAGCGAATTTGAAGACGGTTGGATAAATAACATGAACGGACAAATTAGAGATGGGTTTATGCCAAATGGCAATTATCCTGTGAACACTCCATTCATTACAAAAGAGTATCTGGGTAGCCTGAAAATGAATCCTAATCAAGATGGAGCATACGAATTGTATGAAGAGGCATCGGGAAACTACAAAGCAAAAGAGGCAATCACTAGTGCATATGTTCGCTATGACCAGAAACTTTGGAATAAATTGGATTTGATTCTGGGTTTAAGAATGGAGCACACTTCACTTAATTACAGCGGATTCAACTGGGTTGTTGATGATTTGGAAGATGAGCAGGGTCGTTTGGAAGCTACAGGAGATAAGAGAAATGACTATATCAATTGGTTGCCTAGTGCTTTGTTGAAATACAACGTAACTGATGACTTAAAATTGAGAGCCTCATTTACCAAAACCCTATCTCGCCCCAAATATTCAGCTTTGGTTCCTTGTATTCACTATAATATAGCCGAAGAGGAAGCTAGTTTTGGTAATGCAAACTTAAAACCGACAACATCATATAATTTCGACCTTGGTGGAGAGTATTACTTTGAGAGCGTAGGTCTTGTTAGTTTAGGACTTTTCTATAAGAATGTGCATGATGTTATAGCAGATGAGAAATGGAAAAGCACAAATGATCCTAATATCCCAAGCGGTCTGCTAAATGAAGATGGTGATCCTGTTAAATACGAAATTACGAAACCCATTAATGCGTACGATGCCGATTTGTTCGGTGTAGAAGTCGCTTACCAGAGAGATTTTGGTTTCATTACCCCGGCCTTGAGATGTCTCGGATTCTACGGAACATACACCTATACACATAGTACAACAAAGAACCACAACTTTGAGCACCGTACTATGGAGGACGGAGAAAAAATCAAGATGACAGGTTCTCCCGCTCATACTGCAAATGCATCTTTTTACTATGAGAATAAGGGTTTGAATGTGAGAGTATCTTACAATTTTGCATCTGAATTTGTAGATGAATTTGGTGCAGTTGCAGCATTGGACCGTTATTATGACAAGGTAAATTATTTGGATGTCAATGCCAGCTACACATTCGGCAAAAGATGCAAAACTACAATCTATGCAGAGGCAAATAATCTGCTTAACCAGCCATTGCGATACTATCAGGGAACCAAAGACCGCACTATGCAATTGGAATACTATGGAATTAGGGCAAATCTTGGAGTAAAATTTCAGTTTTAACAATTAAATAAATTATATGACAATGAAAAAGTTAATGACATTGGCGATTGCCTTCATCATTTCAGTAGGAGCCTTCGCACAAAATAATGAAGTTTGGAGTTCATTAAAAAAAGATGCTAATTTCTTTTTAGCCAATGATTTGGGCAGAAATGGATATTATGACCAGAAACCAATCGCAGAACTAATGGGAATAATGGCAGAAGAAATTGGCCCAGAGTGTATAATCGCCGCAGGAGATGTGCATCATTTTGATGGTGTACAGAGCGTGGATGATCCTTTATGGATGACCAATTATGAACTAATTTATAGCCATCCTGAATTGATGATTGACTGGCTTCCTGTTTTGGGAAACCATGAATATCGTGGAAACACGCAAGCTGTCATGGATTATTCCAATATAAGTCGTCGATGGAATATGCCGGCAAGATATTATACTAAAGTTTATGAGGAAGATGGCACTACCGTTCGTTTCGTTATGGTGGACACAACTCCACTGATGAGTAAATATAGAAATGAAAGTCAGAAATATCCTGATGCCAGCAAACAGGACAATACTAAACAATTGGCATGGGTGGATTCCGTACTTACCTCAGCCAAGGAAGATTGGGTAATCGTGGTAGGACACCATCCCATTTATGCAGAAACCTCGAAAGAAACAAGCGAACGCAGGGATATGCAGAATACACTGGGAAAGGTACTGGCAAAGCACAAAAATGTTGCAATGTATTTGTGCGGACATATCCATAATTTTCAGCATATTTGTGCGGAAGGAAGTTCTATAGACTATATAGTAAACTCATCCGCGTCATTAAGTCGCAAAGTAAATCCTATCAAAGGAACCCAGTTTTGCAGTCCTGAAACAGGATTCTCTGTCATTGCTGCAGACGAGAAGGCACTCTGTGTACATATGATAGACAAGAACGGCAATGTGTTGCATAGCGTAAAGAAAATGAAATAAGTCATTTACTCGTGTTTTTACTGATGTAAGTAGTAGGCTTCCCCTTACCGGATTGAAGGTAGGGGGATTTTTTTGACACTTGCTTTGTAATAACCATTTAATTAAAGACAAACTTTTTTGAAACTTTTATGAAACTATATACTGATACCTTTGCAGTGGATAAAGAAGAAAACAGATGTGAACATGAAAAAAAGTTTGATTACACTATTGTTATTATGCACAGCCGCACTAGTATAAGCTGCAACCTTGAAGGGTATAGTGAAAGATAGTTCTACGGGAGAGCCGTTGACCGGTGCCACTGTATATGTCAAGGGAACAACCTCTGGTGCAGCCACTGACCTTGACGGACGATTTGAGATTACCGGTATTAAAGGGAATGAATGTACTCTAGTTGTGTCGTTCATCACATATAAGACGAAAGAATTGGATATTAATTTGACATACCAAATGGCAGACCTAGAGATTGCCCTCGAACCGGATAATTTGCAATTGGGAGAAGTAACAGTGGTGGCACGCAAAAATCTGGAAGGTGTAATGGCATTGCAGAAGGAACGACAGATATCCAATGTCGCCATTGAGAATATCGGGGCGAAAGAGATGAGTATCAAGGGCATCTCCAATGTACAGGAAGGTCTCAAGAAAATGACCGGTATCTCCATCGCATCAGCGGGACAGCTCATCGTCCGCGGTTTGGGAGACAGATACAGCCTTACGACACTTAACGGACTAGCGATAGCTTCCCCAAATCCGGATAACAAACTGGTACCCCTTGACCTGTTCCCGTCATCGACAGTACAGAACATTACTGTCAGCAAGGTTTATGATGTAGCGTCATTTGCAGATTATAGTGGAGCACATATAGACATCAGCACCAAGGTGAATATTCCAGATGATTTCTTTGAGATTTCATTGAATACAGGTGGGGCGTTCAATACAATCGGCAGAACCCGTTATCAGATGGATAGAAACGGGTCCCTGTTCAAGACATCCGCCATAAACCGTAATGTAATGGATATGCCATTGCAGGAATTTGACGAGTATGTAAAGACCCAGAACATCTTCCCTACCACTTTTCAGGTCAGCAAGAAGACTGCACTACCTGCATTGGGAGGCAACATCAGCATGGGAAAGAACTTCCAGTTGGGAGGACAGACCTTAAGCGTACTGGCATCGGTTAACCTGAGCAATGACTATCAGAATACAGACAATGCCTTTTACAAGACATTGGAGGCGACAGGCAACGTGCAGAGCGACTTCAACTATGACAGTTACGCACAGACGCTGAAGTTGGCGGCATTGGGATACATCGGTTATACCTTACGAGAATCAGATCGCATCGGATATACCTTCTTCTATGCCCGGAATGCAAACGATGAGTATCAATGTCGTACCGGTGTGGATGCAGAAGGGCACAAACTTACAGGTAGCAACAATGTAACTCATATCTATTCCTTGCAGAATCATCAGTTAAATGGTTTGCATTACTTTGCAGATGACAGGCTGGTATTGGATTGGGGAACCTCATATGGCATGACCAACAGTGACGAACCTGACCGCAGACAAGTGATGTATGTTCATGAGGATGGAAAATTAGATCTGTTCAAGTTAAACCGTCAGGAAACAATGCGCTATTTCGGTAGTCTGAGTGAAAACGAGTGGAACGGTAACATCGGATTGAAATGGAGATGGAACGACAATAGTTTCATTAAGGCAGGCATAAACTACAAGGATAAGAGCCGTGATTACATGGGAACCCGTTTTTATTACAATCTGAACCGTCTGAATCCTGAAATCTCATCCATTTATGATACTGACGGATTCTTGAAACAGGAGAATATAGCCAACGGAAACATTGTCGTAGAACGCAAGAAACAACCCAAGGACAGTTACATGGCAGGTACCGGTATATTGGCTGGATATATTATGGCGGACATATATCCGACTGAGAAATTCCTGATAAACCTTGGCGTACGTTATGAAGCAAGCCGCCAATGGGTGAAATATACTTCTGACGGTGGAGACTGGTATGCCAAAAGGCGTGACCTGGACACAGATGACTTCTTCCCTACGGTAAACCTGAAATACTCCGTCAATGAGATGAATGTGTTGCGTTTTTCCGCTTCCCGAACAGTAACCCGTCCGTCGTTCATTGAAATGGCTCCGTTCACTTATCAGGAATCATACGGGTCGGCACAGATACGAGGTAATGAAAATTTGCAGAACGGATACAACTATAACTTTGATTTGCGCTATGAGTTGTTCCGCCCGAATGGAGACATGCTGAGCGTGACAGGTTACTTCAAGTATCTGGAGAGTCCTATTGAACGAATTCAGGAACTGAACGGCGGAGCTACACTCCACTCATTCCGCAACGCAGACAATGGTATAGCCACTGGTGTAGAGGTAGAATTCAGGAAGGAATTAATTAAAAACCTGAAACTGGGAGCAAATGCCAGCTATATGTATACGAATGTCAAACTGCCGCAAGGTGGAGCATATACCAATAAGGAACGTTCGCTACAAGGCGCTTCTCCTATCCTTTTGAACGCAGATATTACTTGGACCCCGAAGTTGGGTGAAAACAAGGATTTAAACCTCGCCCTGCTCTACAATATGCAAGGTAGCAGAATCCATGCGGTCGGTGTTTCACAGTTGGGTGACATTAAGCAGCAGGCAGTCCATACGTTAAATTTCAATGCAAGTTACCGCATGAACAAACATTGGAGCATGAAATTACAGGTAAACGACATATTGGGTAATGATATGGTATTTGTACAGGATGTTCCTGCCACCGGAGCCAAGGTGGAAGTGGAACGATATAAGCACGGTCCAAACTTTGAAATCGGTGTAAGTTATAAATTATAATGAAACAACATTTTTATCTAACTAAAAATTTTAAAAGTATGAAATCAATTGTTTTTAAATTCAAGACGATGGGCTTGATCGCCGGAATGTGTGCCATCACACTTGCTTCATGCAGTACAGATGATGATCCAGTAATTCCAGAGCCGGAACCTTCCGTATTACAAGGAAGCATCACATCGGATTTGACCCTTAAATCAGGAAACTCTTATACCTTGAACGGGGAACTCTTGGTCAAGGAGGGAGCGACGCTCAATATCGAGCCAAGGGGTAAAGATCGTTGCACAATATGACGACCGAGTGGATTATATCCTGATTGAACAGGGAGCAAAAATCAATGCTGAAGGTACGGCATCCGATCCTATTGTAATGACATCGTCCAAGGAAGAGCCAGGAGCATGGGGCGGCATACATATTTGCGGACGTGCCCATACCAATGCAGAAGGCGGTAAGGGCAGCTCAGAAATCGGAGGTGCCGTATATGGTGGAGATAACGATGCTGACAATAGCGAAATATTGAAATATGTACGCGTGGAATATACGGGTTATGCTTTCGATGAAGAACACGAAGCTAATGGTGTGACCTTCTATGGTGTAGGTAATGGTACTGTAGTGGAAAACTGCGAAGCTTATCACGGTTCCGATGACGGCATTGAATTCTTTGGCGGTTCAGTCAATGTCAAGAACATGGTAGTGGTAAACTGCTCGGATGACTCGTTCGACTGGACTGAAGGTTGGAACGGCAAGGGTGAAAACCTTGTGGCATTCCAAGAGGCAGAAAGTACATTGGGCTATGACTGTGACTGCTTGATTGAAGCGGACAATAATGAAAATAACTTTGCGGCCACACCGGTTTCACATCCTGTACTGCGCAACCTTATTCTGGTAGGCAATGGAGGTAGTAAGCAGGGTATCCGCTTGCGTCGTGGTACTGAGGTAGAAATTGTATCTGCGAAAGTATGCGGTAAGGCAAAGGCTCTAGCTGTAGAAAGTGCAGAAACGGAAAATGCGTTGCTAAATGGAATCTCCAAACTTGAATCTGTTCGTATCAGCGGTACTTTAGACAGCAAGGAAAGCATTTATACAAACGATCTGTTTGTCGGTGCAGGGAACCTGACAGAACAATCCTTTGAATATGCTTCATTGGATGATATTGAAAAGGAATGTACCTGGATGAATGGACCAAATAATGCTCCCTTCTCTATGATTTCCAATTCGGAGCATTTGATTCCTCTTGTTAGAAGTGATTTCTGACAAGGGGAATCCTTCTATATAGAGAATAAGCATTTCACAAAAGCCTATTTTTTTTGAAACCTTTATGAAACAATATCTCCGTTACTTTGCAGTGGAAATCAAAAATCATAGAGAAATTGAAAATGAAATTTATCATGGCAGGTCTTTTATCCTGTATCGGTATCACTGCACAAGCGCAGGATACTAAAGTCGAAGAGCCGAAAGGCAAAGCGACTGTACAAATGTTCGGGAACTTTCACACAGGATTCGGCTCGGAGAATGACAATCGTAGATTCGAGTTGGAACGCACCTATTTCGGTTTTTAACAGAACAATCATTTAATACTTGAATGTTATGAAAAAGATTTTTTCGTCAATTATGACATTGGCAGTTGCCCTTGCTTTTACAGCTTGTGGCGGTAATTCAAACGATGGTGGCCGTAAGGCTCAGGAACTTTCGGGAGCAGGTGCAACATTCCCTCTTCCGTTCTACAATGTGGTGTTTGAGAACCTTGCTCAAGTAAATGGAGATGCCGTTGCGTATGGTGGTATAGGTTCAGGTGGCGGTGTACGTAACTTGCGCGACAAAATTGTTGATTTTGCAGGTAGTGACGCTTTTCTGTCCGACAAGGAGATGGCTGAAATGAATCCTGTAATCCATGTTCCGACCTGTATGGGAGCTGTGGTTCTGGCATACAACCTTGACGGTATAAGCGAGCTTAAACTCTCAGGCGAGGTAATTGCAGACATTTTTGCCGGCAATATCAAGATGTGGAACGATGAGCGTCTGGCAGCACTTAACCCAGATGTGACTCTTCCGGCAGAAGCCATCATTCCGGTTTTCCGTTCAGATGGCTCGGGTACAACATTTGTGTTCACTGACTATCTGACAAAAGTAAGCCCAATGTGGGCATCCAATTTCGGTGCCGGTAAGTCTGTCAATTTCCCTTCGGGTCAGGCGGCAAAGGGTAATCCAGGTGTGGCTGGTGTCATCAAACAGACCAAGAACTCCATTGGTTATGTAGGTTCGGAATATGCCTTCGCACAGAAGATTCCATACGCACGAGTGCAGAATCAACGAGGTGAATATGTATTGCCTTCATCTGCTACCATTTCGGCTGCGGCTTCGGGTGAGATTCCCGCCGATACTCGTTGCTCAATCACCAATGCCGATGCAGCAGGTGCATATCCAATCTCAACATTTACTTGGATGATTATCTACAAAGAGCAGAACTACTCTGACCGCAGTAAAGAACAGGCGATGGCAACACTCGACCTCTTGAAATACATCCTTTCTGACGAGGCACAGAACATAACCTCTGAAGTACACTATGCACCGCTTCCCGCCAAGGCTAAGGAACTCAGCATGACAAATTTGAAGACAGTTACTTTTGACGGGGTGGCGATATTGCAATAATAGATAGCTATGAACGACAAGATATATAAAATTATATTATTCATAGCTGCACTGATAATGCCGGTAGTGTGCGGGGGCGTGGTCTACGCCCTCGTCACTGACGCCTATGAGGCGTTTGAGCATTTCGGATTCTTTAAGTTTCTCACCTCCTCTGAGTGGAGTTATACTGAAGGTGCAGAACAGTACGGTGCGTTGCCCTTCATTACGGGTACGCTGATGACAACACTGCTGGCGCTTATTTTCTGTATTCCTTTCTCCCTGCCCGTTGCACTATTCGTGGGCGAATATTTCAAGGGAACAAAGGTTGCAGCTGTGCTTAGTACCGTAACAGACTTATTGGCGGGTATTCCTTCAATCATTTATGGTCTATGGGGGTTCTACACTCTCCGTCCGCTGATTATGGCTCTCAATATCTCGCCACAAGGCTCTGGTGTGCTCACCGCTTCATTGGTACTGGCGATTATGATTGTGCCTTATGCGGCTTCATTGAGTGCCGAGTTTATCAAGATGGTACCAAACGATTTGAAGGAGGGGGCATATAGTCTTGGTGCAACCCGTGCCGAGGTGGTTCGTAAGGTGGTATTCCCCGTTGCAGGCTCGGGAATATTCTCATCGTATATTCTGGCGATTGGTCGTGCATTGGGTGAGACAATGACTGTTACGATGCTTATCGGAAATACCAACAACATTCCCGATTCCATCACCTCTACTGGAAACTCTATGGCATCCATTATTGCCAACCAGTTCGGTGAAGCGGATGGTTTGAGACTCTCATCTCTGATTGCTATAGGTCTTATCTTGTTCTTGATAACAGCTCTTATAAATATGATAGGTAAGATTATGATTAAACGTGCAAGAATTGCTTAATTTATGACGAAACTGAAAATAAAAAACAGATTGGCACAAGACCGCCTGATGTTGTGGGGCGTATGTCTGTTCGCAGCGCTGACAGCAGTGCCGTTGCTTGCCATCTTGGGAGAAGTGTTGTTGCGCGGTTATGACCAACTCTCGTGGTCGTTCTTTACAGAGCCTACTCCAACAGCATATAAAGCGATGAAGGCCATAGAAGCTGGAGAACCCATACCAGGTGGTATAGCCAACGGTATCATCGGTACGATGATTATGCTCGGTATGGCTGTCGTTGTTGCCGTACCTGTGGGTATCTTGTGCGGTGCATTCCTAGCAGAGAACCCCAAGAACCGTTTTGCACAGGTTGTAAGTTACCTTACCGACTTGCTGCAAGGTACACCATCGGTCATTATCGGTATCATTACTTATATCTGGGTGGTTGTGCCTATGAAAGGATACTCGGCAATAGCCGGCAGTGTGGCACTCTGTATTATGATGCTTCCGCTTATTATCCGTTCTACCGAGGAGACCCTGAAAATCCTTCCTGCATCACTCAAGGAGGCCGGGCTTGCTCTTGGTGGTAACAAGGCAAGAGTTATGATGAAGATTCAGCTTCCGGCTGCTTTCGGTGGTATCTTCACTGGTGTGCTGCTTGCCATATCACGAGTGATTGGCGAAACGGCTCCGTTGATGTTTACAGCCCTCGGATGTTCGCTCATTCGCTTCTCCATTGACAAACCTATTTCGGCAGTTCCATTGTTGATTTGGGAGTTCTTCAACGATCCCAACCTGCAGGAACTTATCTGGGGAGCATCACTCTTCCTGTTATTATTTGTTCTTACGTTAAATCTTACAGCTAAATATCTTGCTAAAAAATGGAATCAGTAACACCTATTCTTGAGTTTAAGAAAACTTGTGTATCATATACAAAGCAGACGATGGCGGTGAAATATGTATCGGCTGCCATTGAACGAAATACCATCACGGCTATTATGGGGCCTTCGGGATGCGGTAAATCAACGCTCCTACGTGCAGTAAACCTGATGCACAACCTATATCCGAACATTCGTGTTGACGGTGAGATCTTATTGAACGGTGAAAACATCCTATCGATGGAACCTATCGATGTCCGCCGCCGTGTGGGTATGGTATTCCAACGTCCTGCACCGTTTCCTACAATGAGTATCTATGACAATGTACTGTCCGGATTTGCATTGAATGGCATCAAACTTTCAAAGGCTGAGAAAGATGCTACGGTAGAGCGTTGTCTGCGTAGTGTAGCCCTTTGGGACGAGGTGAAGGATGTGCTCAACAAGAAAGGCACGTTCCTCTCAGGCGGTCAGCAGCAGCGTTTGTGTATTGCACGAGCCCTGGCAATGAAACCCGACGTTTTGTTGATGGACGAGCCTACATCAGCTCTCGACCCTATTGCGACGAAACATATCGAACAGTTGCTTTTGGAGTTGCAGAAGGAAGTTGCAATACTTATTGTTACCCACAACATGGGACAAGCAAAGCGAATATCGTCAAAATCAATGTTCATGTATTTGGGCGAGTTGGTTGAATATGGCGATACAGAAACAATGTTTAGCAATCCTATTGACGAAAGAACCAAGGCATATTTGACTGGTAAAATGGGATAAAATGAACCTAAATGTTATGCATTGCAAAAAAAACAGTAATTTTGCAGGGTGAATTTTAGAAACAAAGGGGGTGCCTTAATTGGCTGAGATTATACCCTCGAACCTGAAGCAGTTAGGACTGCCGTAGGAATTGTGGATATCGTCATAACGCATGCCCTTATTAGGTGTGCGTTTTATTTTTTGAGATACCCCGTTGTGATGTTTTAATTTTAAGAACTAATAAAGTATGGATGAAAAAAATCACAACAGCTATTATGCTCAACGAGAGAAAGTGTATATGAATGGTAAAATATTTCCATCCATTAAAGTTGGAATGCAAAAAGTCAATCTCTCTCCTACAGTGGATATTGTAGATGGAGAAAAGATTGTAACATTCAATGCTCCCGTCTATATTTATGATACAGGAGGCCCATACACAAATTCTCGCGTAAAAACAGATCCCCAAAGAGGTATTGAAAAAATCAGGGAGCAATGGATTGCTCGACGTAAGGAGAATGGTATGCCTATAGGACAAATGGCTTGCGCCCGAGCAGGTATTATCACACCCGAGATGGAATATGTTGCAATTCGTGAAAATATGAATTGCGAAGAGCTATGAGTCAAGACATATATCACACCTGAATATGTCCGTAAGGAGATGGCATAATCAAACTAAAGTTTGCTTCTGCACTCTACTTTCCGTATCTTTGCAGGTTCGCTTCGATGCGGCCGTTTCTCCGCTCGGCAAATGAAATTTAGGTTATTGCCTTAGGCTTAGATGAAAACATTGGCTTTCACGTATGTTTATGGGAGCGTATCGAGAACATCGGAGAAATGTCCGTCGGATTAAAGGAAAGATTTTACGATGAGTGAGAAGAAATATATAAAGATAAGGGGTGCCCGCGTCCACAATCTGAAAGATCTGTCGCTCGACATACCTATGAATAAGTTGGTCGTCATAACAGGTGTTTCGGGAAGCGGCAAATCGTCTCTGGCGTTCGATACGCTTTTTGCCGAGGGGCAACGTCGTTATGTGGAGAGTCTCTCCTCTTATGCGCGTCAGTTTCTGGGGCGTATCAACAAACCCGACGTCGACACGGTGGAGGGTATAGCTCCCGCCATAGCCGTAGAACAGAAAGTGTCGGGACGTAATCCGCGTTCTACCGTGGGTACCACCACCGAGATATACGACTACATGAAGTTGCTTTTCGCCCGTATCGGACGGTTGTACTCTCCCGTAACAGGCGAGCCTGTGGAACGTTACGAGGTAACCGACGTAGTTCGTAAGATAGAAGAACGGCCTCACCGTGGGAGGATAACCGTAGCAGCCGGTGTGGTTCTCGAGCCGGGACAGTCGTTGATAGAGAAGATTACTCTGATAGTTGGCGACGGTTACGACCGTATGCTTTACAAGGGGCGTGTATGCGACATAGCCGAGGTTATGGCCGATATAGACACCTTGTCGGCCGAAGATCTGGCAGTAGTGGTCGACCGTATGGACCTTGCCGATTGGAGCGACGAGCTTATGGCACGTCTGGCCGATTCTGTGAATATAGCCATGTCGATGACATACGGCAAGGTGATAGTGGCCGATATGGATGCGAACGGTCTTGTGACTTCATCGCGGACGTATAGCCGCGCTGTGGAGACTCAGGACGGTGTCGACTATATCGTTCCCAACGAACATCTGTTCAGTTTCAACAGCCCGTTAGGTGCCTGCCCCGTATGCGAAGGTTACGGCAAAACGGTGGGTATAGATGAAAATCTGGTCGTGCCCAACAAGAATAAAAGCGTCTATGACAATGCCATAGCCTGTTGGAACGGCGAGACGATGAAACGCTGGAAAGAGCGGGTTATAGATACCGCGGAGGCGAGCGGCTTCCCGATACACCGCCCTTATAACAGGCTTAGCGACGAGGAGCGCGCCATGTTGTGGCACGGATGCCGTTTCTTCAAGGGGATCGACGCCTTTTTCGCAATGCTCGAGAAGGAGAAATACAAGATTCAATATCGTGCCTTGATATCCCGATATACCGGTAAACGCGTGTGTCCCGAATGCGGAGGCGGCAGGCTAAGGAAAGAGGCGGGATATGTACGCATCGACGGCTACACCATAACGGATATGGCTGGTATGAGCGCATCGCGCCTGAAAGAGACGATGGAAGCGTTGAACCTTACGCCCACGGAACATGCCATAGCGGCCCGCATACTTACCGAGATAAAGGCGCGTCTGAGCTATCTCGAGGAGGTGGGGTTGGGTTATCTCACCATAGACCGTCTCTCCAATACGCTTTCCGGCGGGGAGAGCCAGCGTATAAATCTCGCCACCTCGCTCGGCAGCGCCTTAGTCGGCTCCATGTACATACTCGACGAGCCGAGCATAGGTCTGCATCCGCGTGATACAGAACGTCTCATAGGGGTACTCGAGCGGCTGCGCGATCTTGGTAACACCGTTATAGTAGTGGAGCACGACGCCGAGATAATGAATGCCGCCGACTGGATAATAGATATCGGTCCGGATGCCGGTATCGACGGAGGTCGCGTAGTGTTCGAGGGCGACCGTACCATGCTGGCGTCGGCTTCGCCGGAGTCGTACACCGCCGCTTATCTTACCGGCAGGAGGAGTATTGCTGTCCGCCGCAAGCCGCGTATATGGAAAAATTACCTCGAGATAAAGGGGGTGAGGGAGAACAATCTTAAGGATGTGGATGTCAGGATTCCTCTCGGTGTGATGACGGCTGTGACCGGTGTTTCCGGAAGCGGCAAATCGTCTTTGATAAAAGGGGTGCTCTACCCGTTGCTGGCCCGCCATTTCAATCAGACCGGCACAATACCCTCCACATACGACTCTTTCGAGGGCGACCTTAAATTGCTCTCGGGCGTAGAGATGGTCGATCAGAATCCGATAGGGCGTTCCTCGCGTTCCAATCCGGTGACATACATAAAGGCTTATGACGAGATACGGAAACTGTTCTCGCAGCAACAGGCGGCAAAGATAGCGGGATTGACACCCTCGTCGTTCTCGTTCAACATAGCCGGCGGACGTTGCGAGGAGTGCGGCGGCGAGGGCGTCATAAAGGTGGAGATGCAGTTCATGGCCGACATAGAGATGGTTTGCGAGGAGTGCGGCGGCAAACGTTTCAAAGACGAGGTATTGGCCGTGCGTTACAAGGATAAGTCGATAGACATGATCCTCGATATGAGCGTGTCGGAGGCGATAGCGTTTTTCGGCAGCGAGAAAGATGCCTTGTGCGGCAAGATAGTGGAAAAATTGCAGGCTCTCGAAGATGTCGGATTGGGGTATGTAAGGCTCGGGCAGTCGTCGTCCACATTGTCCGGAGGCGAGAGTCAAAGGGTCAAGCTGGCATCGTTCCTGCTCAAGGAGAATAGTCGCGGCCCAGTTATGTTCATATTCGACGAACCTACCACCGGTCTGCATGCGCACGATATCAACAAGTTGCTGAAAGCTTTCGATGCACTTATAGAACGCGGACACACCATAGTTGTGGTAGAGCACAACATAGACGTGATATGTTCTGCGGACTACATAATAGATCTCGGACCGGAAGGAGGCGACGAGGGGGGAGGTATAGTGGCTTGCGGAACACCCGAAGAGGTGGCCGATTCTGAATCGGGTTATACCTCGCGCTTTATTGCAGACAGGCTTAAGGAAAAGAGGTGATTCCGTATTTAGAAAGCTTTTTTCTTATGGCCGGTATATAGCTATATTTCGTTTTTGAAGTGGGATATGACACGTGTTCGGTGTTGTACGCTTGTTTGTTTAAGTCGATTATTTGTAAGTGCTGACGACTATTCCGTATCGGTTATGTTGTAACCCGGCCTCTGTTTTGCTGCATCTGAATATCGTATTTTGTACCTTTCCCGTACAATTATTGCAACATACTCTTTTCTTACGCAACGACTTTTTACGTAATCTGTCTTGAAAATCACTTTTATTTAAGGTAGTTGTCGTTTTGTTGCGGGTGTATAGTGCTGTATATTAGTGTGTTGAGTGGCATTGCTGCCGTGAGATGTTTTCACTGTTGCAATTCTATGTATTATTGGTTAAATTTATATAAAAGCCAATATACTCAAGTTCTATGAAAATTCTCAACACGATCTTTTTTGTGTGTTTTATGTCGCTTTTAGGATGCACCGACGTAAGAGACAACGATGCTTCTAATACCGATAGTCAAGGTAAAATAACTGATATTACGGTAGATATAACTTTACCTCGCAACGCCGGCGTCAGATACAAGCTGACCTTTACAGCCTACGAAAGGTGGAAAATATACCCTTATGAGGCCAAAAGTACATATAGCGACCTTTTCGGCGGTGATAAAATACGTATTTTGAACTCCGATTACAACATGACCGATGAAGCCAGTGTCGCCGGCTGGTGTACGGTATCTCCGTTGAAAGGCGGAGCCGGTAGAGCCGAGGTGATGCTGACGCTCACCGCCAACGAGAGTCAGGCCAAACGCGAAGCCAAATTCGTAGTAGAGGCGGCCGGTGACAAAGTAATCTTCACTGTGGTGCAAACTACGGTCGACAAGAGCCAGATGCCGGAATACGACGATAAATACGAAATTCCGGACAATCCTGATAACCCCGACGACCCGGGTACGGAGAAACCTCCGGTCAAACCGCATATATCTTTCGACGATCCCGAGTTCGCCCGTCTTTGTCTGCTTTGTTACGATGCGGACGGCGACGGCGGAATATCGGAAGACGAGATAGCCGGAGTGACATCTTTGGACGAGGCGTTCAGCGGCATAAAGGCCGGGAGTTTGAGCGATCTGCACCTGTTTCCCTCGCTTCGGTCTTTGACGCTCACGGCATCGTCTACGGTCAGGAGTATAGATCTGGGATACGATAACAAGATAGAGCGGGTATGTGTCTCGGGTTCGGGCGTGGAATACATGGATCTTTCGGGATGCGGCGGCATAACGGAGATAGAGTGCGCTAATGCCTCGTCGTTGGGCCGGATAGTGTTTCCGGAGTATATGCCTGCCTTGTCGGTATTGGAGCTGGAAAATACCGCCATGGAGGAGCTTTCCGTAATTAATGCTCCGGCATTGGAGAGCATAGGGCATATCGGAACATTGAAGAATATCAGGAGTCTGTCGCTCGATAATGTTGGCATAGAGTCGTTGACCCTCTCCGGCACGTCTGTCGAGACAGTCGCAATATCCCGTATGCCGCGGCTGAAAGATACGGATTTGTCCGGGAACAGCGGGTTGACCGTGGTGACGATAACGGACGCCGGGGCATTGTCTACACTGTCCGTGGCAAGTTGTTCTATACCTCGTATAGATCTTGCGGGAGCGCCGGCGCTCGTATCGCTATGTTGCGATCACAATCCTTTACGGTCATTGGACATATCGGCCAACAAAAAGATAGAGACCCTGTCGGCTGTCGGGGTTCCGGATGCCAATGAGGCAGGAAAGCTGACCATATATATGGCTTTCGACAGCGATACCCCCGTAATTATCCCGGAAGACGATGAGAGAATCGTTATAAAGACGAAGACCGAATGGAGATGACGGTATGTTATCGAGGTAGTCTGTTAACGGGGATGCGTGTTCTTGCTTCTTGGGGATAGGTAAGGCATAAGTGTTATATCGTCAGTTTGAAGATATAGGGTGAAACATAATGGCGAATGTGCAATACCCGATACGATTGTCCCTGTTGACGATGGCGTATAAATAAAATCGTCACAACGGAAAATATATCTCGTTGTGACGATTTGTAAAAAATGGAGCGGGCTTATTAGAGCGTATCGCTACCGTATTTCTTAGAGAACATGTTCATGTCGTCGAGAACTTTCATAATCTTCTTGACATGAAGCGCCGATTCGTCGAGCAGTTTTTTCTCCTCATTGTCGAGCGGAAGTTCCACAATCTTTTCTACACCCTCTTTGCCGAGTACTACGGGCACGCCGAGGTGGAGGTCTTTATAGCCGTATTCGCCGTTGAGCGATGCGCATACGGGAAGTATCGCCTTGCTGTCCTGTGCTATGGCCTTTACCATGACGGCTGCAGAGAGGCCGGGTGCGTACCATGCCGAGGTTCCCATGAGCGAAACGATCTCGCCGCCGCCGTTTTTGGTTCTCTCCACTATAGCGTCGAGTTTCTCTTTAGAGATCAGTTCGGTGACGGGTATGCCGGCAACGGTAGTGAGGCGGGGTAGCGGAACCATAGTGTCGCCGTGGCCGCCCATGAGCTGTGCTTTGACCAGCTCGGGAGATGTGCCGAGTTCGTCCGCTATGAATGCGCAATAGCGTGCGGTGTCGAGAATACCGGCCATACCCATTACGCGGTTCGATTTGAGCCCCGATGCGAGGAACGCGGTGTAGGTCATCACGTCCAAGGGGTTAGATACAACGATGATGATAGGGTTTTCGTTGTATTTCATTATGTTTTCGGTAACCTCTTTAACGATACCGGCGTTGATGCTGATAAGGTCGTCGCGGCTCATGCCCGGTTTGCGGGGAAGCCCTGCAGTGATAACTACTATATCCGAGCCTGCGGTTTTAGAATAGTCGTTCGTAGAACCTACTATGCGGGTGTTGAAACCGATGATGGGGGCGGTCTGCCACATGTCGAGACCTTTACCCTGCGGTACGCCGTCCTTTACGTCTATGAGAACGACCTCTTTGCACACATCCATTCTGGCTACCTCATGCGCACATGTAGCACCCACGTTGCCTGCACCGACAACTGTAACTTTATTTACCATAATTTTTTATTGACTTTTCGTATTGTTATCCTATGATGGCTTTGTAGCCTTCGTCGGTAAGGAGAGTGTCGAGCTCTGCCGGGTTGCTCATCTTTACCTTTATCATCCAACCTTCGCCGTAGGGATCTTTATTGACTGTTTCGGGAGCGTCGTTGAGCGCTTCGTTGAATTCGATCACCTCGCCCGATACGGGAGTAAAGGCGTCCGATACGGTCTTTACAGCCTCTATCGTGCCGAAGATGTCGTTCTGAGAGAGGGCCTCTCCCGTGGTGGTGACGTCTACGAATACGATGTCGCCCAACTGGCTCTGTGCATAGTCTGTAATGCCTACATAAGCGATGTCGCCCTCTACGCGAACCCATTCGTGGTCGTTAGAGTACTTCAAATTAGAAGGAACGTTCATGATTGATATGTTTTTATGTGATTCGACGAATTGTTATTTCGTTCACAAATATAAAAATAATTTCGATAACATCAAAAATAATCCCTTTAGACCGTTTATCACCGCTAACGATACGGCTTGGTCCGGTATTCCCGATCGTTTATTTGCTGTAGTTGAACGTTATGACGCGTTCTATGTCGGGATGCAGGCTGTGTTCTACAGGGCATGTGGCGGCAGCGCGTTCTATTATGGTGCGTGTTTTGGCGTTGTGGTCGTGGGGTATGTTTACCTTTATCTCTATGCGCCCTATGCGGCGGGGCTCCGACGACATTACTTTGGTTATCTCGAGCGTGGTTCCGTCTATGGAGAAATTGTGCGTGCGTGCGGCTATGCCCATGATAGTGAGCATGCAACTGCCGAGAGCCGCCGCTACCAGATCGGTGGGAGAGAACGCCTCCCCTTTGCCGTTGTTGTCGGTGGGGGCGTCAGTAAGTACTACCGATCCCGATTGAAGATGTTTCATCTCCGTGCGGAGATCGCCTAAATAACGTGTTTCGATCGTTGCCATAGGTGCAGGTTCTTTAATTGAAATTTACAAAATCGCCGGTAGGTCGCACAATCATCGTGCCGGAATGACGCATGGCATGAAGGCTGTGGTAAGGCTACCGCATAATCGTGTTCTATTGGCAAATATAACATATTCGCGAACTATATGCAAAATGTGGCGCGGTAGTCTCTGGCGAAATATATATCGCATATTTCTTTCGGGAGTGGTGTCGGAGAAGCGATGATATGTCGATGGAAACAGTCGGTGTCATCGGTTGGCAGGGAGCGTTTAATGCGAGTTCGGCTATTTTGGCGGATGGCGGCCTGGGCAAAGCGAATGAAATTAATCGGACTTATCCTGAACCGGCGTGTTCATGCCCGAAAACATCTTTGAAATTTTAAAAGCCTTTTAAGTTTGATTACCTTTGCAGACGGTGGTCGGATAGCGTGTAACTTGCGATATGTTTTGTGTTTACATGATGTTTACGATCATAAGACGTGTTAACTAATAGAAAGATTCATGATAATAAAGTCGGCGAAGTTCGTATGTAGCAGTTCGAGAATCGGTCAGTGCCCCAAAGGCGACATCCCCGAGTTTGCGTTCATAGGTCGCTCCAACGTAGGCAAATCGTCGCTCATAAATATGCTGTGCGGTGTAAAGGGGTTGGCCAAGGTGTCGTCTACACCGGGCAAGACGCAGTTGATAAACCATTTTATCGTCGACGGGTCGTGGTATCTCGTGGACCTGCCGGGCTACGGTTACGCCAAGGTGTCGAAGAATGTCCGTAAAGGTTTCTCGAAGTTGATAACCGACTATACCGTAAAACACGAGAACCTATGTTTTCTGTTCATACTCGTCGACAGTCGTCACGAACCTCAACGCATAGACCTCGAGTTTATAGACGCTATGGGCGATGCCGGGGTGCCGTTCGCCATCGTATTTACCAAGAGCGACAAGTTATCGTCTGCCGAACTCGAGCGGAATATTTCCGCTTATAAAGATACCTTGAGCCGTACGTGGGCCGAGTTGCCTCTCTTTTTCACCACCTCGTCTGAGAAACGGGTGGGGCGCGACGATATCCTCGGTTTTATAGAGACCACGCTCGAAGAGGTCATGCAAGCCGACGATACGGCGGAGTAGAGCACTGTATGCAAGGCATCGGTGGAATGCCGGTGGTATTTGCTTTCCACCGAAGTATGCGGCAGGAGTGCCGGCACTCGTCGTGTCAGGTTGCCAGTATTGCGGCGATTTTCTTGTCGGTGAGGGTTGTGAACTGGTTGTCGTCGTGATATATCGTCACGATGAGCGATCCTCCGTCGGCTATGTCGTTGTAGCCGTTGCGTTTGTACCACCTTATCTTTTCCACCATCTCGTCGGCGTAGGCTGCATTGCCCGTCATGCCGAAATGTTCCCAATAGAACTGTTTGCTATTGCGGCGGTTGTAGATTGTGAAATCGGGGTAACGCTTGTGGCCGCCTAACTCGAGAGGTCGTTCGTAGAATATGACCAACTCCTTTGCCGACAATAGTTTATTGATAATGTGTAGTTCTTGGGTTGAGCGTACCGCTACTCCGTTGGAGGCTACGAATCGCCGGCCCCACGGCATCATGTCGTTTTGACACGTCACGGTGACGGCCTCGTTTTTGTCTTCGGGCACGGTGATACGATTGACATTGCGGGCAGGCGGGTAGAAGTACCATTGGTAATGATGATGTACCGTGGTGTCGGCATGACAATTAGGGATGAACCGTACGACGGCCCCTTCGTCGTACATACGACGCATGAACCGACTGAAACTCTCCGGCGTCGGGAACTCCGTTCTGAAAGGCTCTTTGTGGGTGATGTAGTCGTAGACGTCTGTAAGGCGTAACGTGCAAGTGCGCTCTCCTGTGGCGAAAAGCTCCTTTATACAGCCGTTTATGCCTCTTAGCAGAATATACTGCTTGGGTAATGGACGCATGGCGGTATGCGGTTGCAGGGGAGCTTCAGGTGTCGGAAACAAATATAGGAATAATCCGTGAATATGGCAAACTATTCCTCGGATGTTTTATCGCTCTCTCGCTTTATCGGGCGAAACGTAGCCTTGTATTGAAACGCTTTGTACACTACCGGTTTTTCCTTAGTTTCCCTGCTATGGATGTTCCGCACAGAAATCCGGTGGAGAATGCCAGTTGCAGGTTGTAGCCGCCCGTGTCGGCGTCTATGTCGAGCGTTTCGCCGGTGAAATATATTCCGGGGGCCTTGAGCGACTCCATTGTGGAGCTGTCGACCTCCCCTAGCGATACTCCGCCGGCCGTAACCACCGCTTCGTCGAATCCGCCGTAATCGGTTATGCGTAGCGATATGGCGGTGAGGGCGCCGACGATGGCGTCACGCGTGCGATCCGTGATGGCCGTCGCCATATCGGTGTTCTTTACTTTGGCGATGGATGTTATGGCTTTTACGAGCGTACGGGGCACCATCTTTCGTATCAAACCCTCTATAGTCAGCGATGCGTCGGCCTCTGTCTCGCGTCGTATGCGCTCTGCGATCTGCCTGGGTGTCAGGGAAGGTTTTAACGACAATACGGCCTCTACCCGTTTGTTGTCGGTGAGTGCGTCCACTGCATTGCGGCTCAGTCTCAAGACTATGGGTCCCTCTATTATGTCGCCGTCGACGGTCATTTCTCCCTGTTGGGTATCTATTTCGGTGCCGTCGGCATAGAGTGTCAGCGACACGTTGCGCAGTTGCTCTTTGACCCGGGAAAAAACAGAAGTATCGGTTTTAAGAGACACCAACGACGGTCTTAACGGCACTATGGCGTGACCTAAACGATGCGCGAACAGATAGCCGTCTCCTGTGGAGCCCGTCGCCTTATACGACACCCCTCCCGTGGCTATCACAGCATTGCTGCACGACACTCGCACCGGTTTCCCGTCGCGACGCTCCATCGTTATGTTCCATCCGTCGCTTTCACGTTCCATATCCGTGACCCGCGCATGATATACTATCTCGGCGCCCGCCCTCTCGGCCATTCTGACTAAGGCGTCGGCCACCTCGAACGCCCGTCCGCTCGCAGGAAAAAGACGTCGTCCGCGCTCCTCCACGGTGCGTACTCCGGCTTTCTCGAGCATCTGACGCAGCCTCTCGGGAGGAAGCGTCTCTATGGCCTTGCGCACGAATTCGGCTCCCGATCTTACTTTACCGAGAAACGTCTCTGTGTCGGTGATGTTGGTTATGTTGCAACGTCCTTTGCCGGTTATGCGTATTTTGCGTCCGCATTTCTCCATCTTTTCGGCAATCAACACCCGGCATCCTTCGCCGGCTGCGGCCACGGCGGCCATTAGTCCCGATGCCCCTCCCCCTATGACTATTACGTCGTATCTCTCTTTCATGATGTAGAATATCGTTGTTACCCGCAGACTATGCCTCCGCCTACCACTCTGTCGTCTATGTAGAACA
This sequence comes from uncultured Rikenellaceae bacterium, assembly GCA_910588925.1. Lineage (GTDB taxonomy): Bacteria > Bacteroidota > Bacteroidia > Bacteroidales > Rikenellaceae > CASDZP01. Next base: position 13,492 of record CAJURV010000011.1, on the reverse strand, counting down.
CGGCAGGCTGTCCTTTGCATGCGGCCCACGCTCCGCGTCCCGTCATTTTAACTACTATTTTGTCACCCTCTTTCCGGACCTTTACGAATCCGTCGGGGTTACGTCCTATGCCGCGTACCGATACTGTCATCCTGTCGGAGGCGAAGAACTCTCCGGCATCGCGTATGGATGTGTCGGTCAGTGTTATGCTATCGGTGTACAGCTCCTCGGGACGTCCTATGTATATGGTGTTGGTAGCGGCGTCTATGTTTGTCACGCACATGCCCGCCGGTATGTCGAGTCCTCTTTTCTGGCCTATGGTGTAGAAGGGGAAGCCTTTGTGCCGGGCCACCGTTATCCCCGAGGCGTCGCGCACGTCTCCTTCGCCTATACCGCTCGCATGGCATCTCGATCTTAGCAACGAAGCGTAGCCGTCCGAGCCGAAGAAACATACTCCCATGCTTTCGCGTTCGGATGCGATGTCGCCCAGTCCGTTTCGTGTCGCGAAGTCTTTTATGTCGCTTTTAAAGCTATCTCCCAACGGCATCGAGGCTCCCGACAACAGTTCGTCGTCGAGTCTCCACAGGTAGTACGACTGATCTTTTACCGGGTCGATACCGCGTGTTACATAACGTTTGCCGTCGTGTTCCGTTATGCGGCAGTAGTGTCCGGTAGCCCACATCTTGCTTCCCGTCTCCTCGGCCACGGCTTTGATCTCCCTCCATTTGACTGTAGGGTTGCATATAGTGCACGGCGACGGAGTGGCACCCGACATAAGTCCCTCGATGAACGGCCGTATGACCGCTTCTTCGAACTTGTCTGCGACGTCGCGGTATATTACCGGGATGCCTAATTTTATCGAAAGCCCGGCGGCGGCCTTTTCATCGTTTCCGTACATGCCGAGCATGACACCCGTTACGCGGTAGCCCGCATTTTTGAGCATCATGACGCAAACGGCGCTGTCGACGCCTCCGCTTACACCTACCGTTATGTCTCTACACATTATGATGTTTCGTTTCAAGGGTCAAAGATAGTTATTAGGCGGTTAATAACGGGCCGGGAGGGTGAAAATGTTGCGGGGGCTATGTTCCTTTCGGTTGTATGTGCCTTTAGCCGGTTTAGAGTTGTGTGGATACAGCGACTTGGCGGTGTCGTCTTTATAGGAAAATATACTGTTTTGTAAATCAATCCTGTATTACGGCCCGAGTGTAGCGAGGGAGGTTAAACACTTTCCGCTTTGACGGCCGTGAGCGAAGCGAGGGCCGTGCGGGCCGAAGCCTCCCCCAACGGAGGCCCGCTTGTACGGTTGGTTGTTACGGTATTTATCGCTTACTTTATATAAAATCATATTCTTAAATATCACGCGAGATGCGGTCCCACGCAGGCTCCGGCCCGCTCTCCATTCTCGTCTGACACCCGGTCGTAGCTCATGTCTGACCCGACCAAATGCCTTATTACTGCCATGCTCAATATTTCGGGCATCACAGTCACACACAAAGGGTCTATGTCGACGGTTATCGTTGAAATAACGAAAAAGCCGTGCTTGAAAACACGGCTCTACGCTATTGAATGCGGCAGACATATTTAGTCTGCATCTATGTCTACGATGTTGAATGCGGTGTCGAATTTGAGGTCGATATTGCCGGTGAGGTCCACTTCGTATCCTCTGCGTTCGCGTTCGATGCTTTTGATTTTGCGGTCGGGGTAATTGGCCTTTATGTAATCGTTTATGCGGGCGGGCACTGCCGATGAGGGGATATATCCCTGTTTGCTTTCGATGTCGGTCCATTGTCCGTCGCTGTCGAACTCTACCTTGCTCAAATCGGTGAACACCACTTCGTACGATTTCTCGAAAAAGTCCGTATCCTCTTTGACGAGAGCTATCTTACGATCGGCGAAATGTTGTTTGATGAAATTCTGCGATACGGCCGGTAACTGTTTTACGGTAATAGGTTTGTCGTCTCCGGCTTTTGCGGAAAAGGTCATCGCCAGTACGGCGAATGCGGATGCCAATAGTTTTTTCATAGTATTACGTTTTATTGTTTTCTGAAAGTAGCATAATCCGTGCCATATTTTGCGGCCCGGTTGTCATAGTTTTATCGTGAGTTTTTTGCCTTTGAGCAGGGGTATCTTTATACGTCCTCCGAAGAATACCATCACCACTATGATGAATATGACGCATGCGGCCCAGAATTCGAAAGGTATCTCGTTAAGTAGCTCCAGTTCCGAATTGATGGTGTTTTTGATGGTGCGTATGCTTCCGGCTGCGAACAACAGGTTGCAGAGTATGTCGGCGCCTATTGCGAAGACGATCTGCTTCGTGCCTATCGTCTCTTTGTCGAAGACGGTGAAAAAGGTGTCGCTGTCTTTGTTCTTGCTGCTATTGGTGACGATCATGTAGGCGTCGGTCTTGAGATCCTTTCTGTCGGGCAGGAATATGCTGAAAAACTCCTCCTCGAGGGTGCGGATGTTCTTTAGCATACTGCCGTCGACGAACGCTATGTCGTACATTTTCGGCACTATGTGCTGGCATGTGCACTCCTCTACGCGACATATACGGTAACCTGTCTCTGTCATGTACTGTATGTTGTCCGGCAGATTGCGTTTTTCGTTCAGTTTGATGTCGTACAGATAGGTGGCCTTGGCTATGCCGTTGTGTACGTGCGCTATGGTGGGCAGGTCGGTTATTATCAGTATCCTTACGTATATGCGCTGGGCCGCCGATTGCGGTATGTCGCACGAGAACGATACTACGCCGGCGGCCGTGTCGGTCTTTATGTCGGTGGCCGGGATAATGGTCATGGGGCCGTTGTCCTCGAAGACGATGTTGACGCCGTTGTCCACGGAGCCGTCTATAGGATCGAACTTCTCTATCCGGTCGTTGAAAATGAAGCGGCTCGTTTTGGGGTCGCGGCCTATCACCGGCAAAAGGTCCTTTACGGTGTCCGACGAGGTTATCAGAGGTATGGCCAGTATCATGTCGAGATGCCGCTCCGTGTTGTTTTCTATCTGCATGCCCATCTCGAGAAAACTGTTGTTCTTCTCGAAATCCCATGTGCATATATCGAAACGCGAGATGTTTACCTGTTGCTTAGACAGTACGAAAAAAGAGTTGTCCATGATGGCTTCGTATTTATGTCCTTTACCGGGCGTTGAACTTTTGTTTCTGAAGCCAAAACCGTGCCATACAGTGTGCATGATAGGGGCCGGTTGTCGATTCTTTGTGCCCGGCATAGCGTGTATGCGTGAGGGATAATGAAGACCGATGTTTTGAAAGGCCGGCAAACCCGTATCGCGACACGGGCATCGGTAGGGTGTTATTTTCCGGCGTCCGCTCTTTTTACGGTTGAATATTAATGCGGATGCGTAGGGTTGGAACAAAAACTCCCCATAACGTTTCGGTTGCCGGTTACGAATAAATGCAGTATCTTTACACCCGAGAAAAATATTGCAAACAATGAATGTTATTTCCAGAGCACGTCGTAAAATGAGCGTAAAGAACGTCAAGTTGCCCGTATCCAACATACGGGTGAAAGACGATGTATTCAAACGCTATACCCGGGTCAAATATCTGTTGAGGGTCAGACACTGGCGCGGACACGACGTTCATTCTCCATTCACCTACAACTTGGTGCGCGAGGCCCTGATGTTGCACAGGCGTAACCGCGACATGTCCATAGACGGGGCTTTGAGGAAAGAGCTCGGCGCCTTGGGGCTGTCCGAATCGCGTATAGGCCGTATAGGTCGTGTGTACAGCTATTTGGGGTTCGGCAGCTATGCCGTAGGGGCGGAGAGTTACGACGGAGAGGATATGCTGATATTGCCCGAGGAGATCTCCAGAAAACATCTCGATGCGTTGGCCGAACGCATAAGCGGTCTCGATAAGCGCGTGTGCGTGGTCATGACCGGCATATACGCCTCTACCACGCGTCATTCGGTCTGGCACCATGTATTGAGGGATTACGACGCCGTATGTATCGACCTGTATCATCTGGCGTTCGTCATCTTCGACAAATACCTGAGCAAGCAGAGCTATAAAATGCGTTTCTGATACATCCCGAAAATATTCCGCGACATGAAGATATATACAAAGACAGGCGACGCCGGCACCACCTCTCTGGTGGGAGGCACGAGGGTGTCAAAAGCCGATCTCAGGCTGGAGGCATACGGCACCGCCGACGAGCTTCAGGCACACATCTCCTATCTGCACGACCTTATCGTGCGCGACGACAGATGCGCCGGCAAACTGTCCGTCGAATGCGGGGAGTTGCAGGCCGTTGTCGTGGATATGATGAGCGTGGAGGCCTATCTGGCATCCGACGGCAAAGGGCGTAAGATGTTGCCCGCGTTCGGTGCGGAGCGTACCGAAATGCTCGAGAAGGCGATAGACAGAATGACCTCCGTGTTGCCGGAGGTCAGATATTTCACACTCACCACGGGCGATCCGCTCTTTTCCTACTCCCACATATGTCGCACGGTGGCGCGCAGAACGGAACGATGCGCCGTAAGGGTGGCCGAGAAAGAGGCGGTTTCGGAAGAGGTGATGCGTTACATAAACAGGCTTTCGGACTATCTGTACGTCTTGGGGCGGTATATATGCCACAGTATAGGTGTGGAGGAGACCGTGTGGGTGCCGTAGGGGGTGCCCGATATAAAAAGTTTTGTGTTTGAGGGTTGAAATTTGGTTTATTCCCCTTTTTGACCTACCTTTGCGCCTGCAAAAGGCGCGATGGAAGGAAGAACGCCCCGTCGGAGGGATAGCTTATGGAGTAGCGCCGTAACCAAAATCTTTATCAAAATGCAGACTATCGAGATCAACGGTTCGTTACGTACGACCTTCGGTAAGAAAGAATCGAAAACCGAACGCAAAGAGGGTAAGGTACCCTGCGTCATTTACGGTAACGGTGACACCGTTCATTTCACATTGGATCAGGCGGATATACGCAAGATCGTCTACACGCCCAACTCTTACATCGTCAACATCAACATCGACGGTAAGATCGAGCCGGCGGTTATGCGCGAAGTGCAGTTCCATCCGGTAAGCGACTCAGTCGTTCACATCGACTTCTACCGCGTAGACCACAAACATCCTGTCACCATCGAGATACCCGTTCGTCTTACCGGCGTATCGGAAGGCGTACGTCAGGGCGGTAAGATGCTTTTGTCTAAACGTAAACTCAAAGTATCCGGTATCATAGACAAGTTCACCGACACTCTCGATATAGACGTCACCTCATTGGAGCTCGGCAAGTCTATCTTCGTGAGCGACGTACAGTTCGACGGTCTTACCATCCTCACCCCCGCTACCACAGCTATATGCGCCGTTAAGATGACGCGTGCCGCACGTGGTGCCGCTGCGGCTGCCGCCGAAAACAAATAGATTCAGTACCTATAGATGAAATATCTGATAGTTGGGTTAGGCAATATCGGCAAAGAGTACGCCGACACCCGCCACAATATAGGTTTCAAGGTGTTGGACGCCCTCGCAAAGGCGTCCAATACTGTTTTTAAGACCGACCGTTACGGCGATGTAGCCGAAGTACGCCACAAGGGACGCACGCTCGTGCTTCTCAAACCGTCCACCTACATGAATCTGAGCGGCAAGGCCGTATCGTATTGGATGCAGAGGGAAAAGATAGAGGCGGAAAATGTTTTCGTGGTGGTGGACGATATAGCCATCCCGTTCGGCACCATTCGCATACGCACCAAGGGGAGCGACGGGGGACATAACGGCCTTAAGAGCATTAACGAGCATTTGGGCCATAACGGCTACCCGCGCATGCGTATAGGCATAGGAGGCGATTTCCCCAAAGGCATGCAGGTAGACCATGTGCTCGGAGAGTGGACCGCCGAAGAGGCCGCGGCATTGCCCGAAAGGATAGAACAGGCCGTGGGGGCGATACTTAGTTTCGCCACTATAGGCACCGAGCGGACGATGAATCTTTATAACAAGAAATAAGAATAACGTTTTCGATAAGCCGATGGCGGTAAGGCGAATTCCCGATTGCCGGGGGAAGATCGGATGAAAATTGATCTTTTCGATTGTCCGGATACAGTCGGGTTCGCGGATGTTGAGAGGAGGAAGATATGTCGGAGGAGAGGACAGTACGCATAGACAAATGGCTCTGGTCGATCCGCGCTTATAAGACGCGGTCGCTGGCCGCCGACGCCTGCAAGGGCAATAAGATAACGGTGGGCGGAATGTCGGTGAAACCGTCGCGCGAGGTAAAGGAGGGCGACATAGTGACGATAAAAAAGCCGCCTGTGATATACACCTTTCGTGTGCTGGCGCCATTGGGGTCACGTGTGTGTGCAAAAGACGTACACCTTTACGCCGAGAATCTCACTCCCGAGGAGGAGTTGCTCAAATTGACGGTCAAGGTTATGCCGACGTTGGCCCGTGACCGAGGCACGGGACGTCCTACCAAGAAAGAGCGCCGCGAAATAGACTCGTTGATGGACGAGTTTTTCGATGAGGACGACCAGTAGCTATTATTTGTTTCATGGGAATACCTCGCTTATCGTTATTATTCCCCAAATAGAAAAGATAACATGTTCATAGCACGCCAAATACGCAAGGAGAATGTAGCCGAGTACATATTGTATATATGGCAACTCGAAGATTTGTTACGCGCCTGTCGTTTCGACCCCGACAAGATATACGCCACGCTTCTGGAGGGTAATGGCTCCCTCGACGACGCACAAAAGAGAGAGGCCCTCGAATGGTATCTCGATTTGGCTACGCTCATGCGCGAGGAGGACAAGGCACAGATAGGTCATATAGATCACACTCTCCATCTGATAAACGATCTTAACGATCTTCACCTGAGGCTTTTGAAATTGCCTGTCGGCGAGGAGTACCGTGCTGTGTTCGCTCCGTTGAGCGGTGAACTTCCCAAGATAAAGAAAGCTATCGAGTCGCGACAGGATATAACCGACATAGAGGCGTGTTTCAGAGCTCTCTACTCGGTTATGCTTCTGCGTATGAAACAGATCGACAAGAAAGAGTACATAAACGACGTCATGGAGCTTATATCTCCGGTTATCGCCCGTCTGGCCGCCATATACGGACAGGTGGAGAGAGGCGAGATAGATTTATATAAAGGCGTTGATGGCGACCAGTCCGGTTTTTGAGTGTGTCTCGCTTCGCTCGGAGCCGTCGACCGGAATACGTCTGATTTTTGCTCCTCGCTGCTGGTAGCCGTTTACTTTATTATCTCGAACTGGTCCGCTGTGGTTATCTTTTCGCAATAACGGCAACGGAGCGTTATGCGGCTTTTGTCTACCACGTCGAATTTGGGGGTGACTTTCTCGTGGTTGGTGACGCATACGGGGTTGGCGCATCTGACTCCCCCCTCTATGGTATCGGGAACGGTCAGTTTTATCTTTTCGGCCACCTCGAAATTCTTTATATATGAAAGGCGTGCCTCCGGGGCGAAAAGCGCTATGCGGCTCAGGTAGTGGCGGTCGACCTCCATGTCGGCGATCTTTATGAGCGCTTTGGTGCCTATGCGTTTGCTCTCGAGATTGGTTCCGAAAGTTATACGGTTGGTTATCTTGTCTAAAGATAGTATGTTTATTATTTTGAAGAGGCTGCCGGCGGGGATATGGTCTATTACCGTTCCGTTTTCGAGGGCGCTCACCTCCAAAACAGTTTTGTCGTCGCGTTTCATGATTATTCCGTTTTTCGTGCTGTGCTTTTTCGTTAAGCTGAAAGGTATCGCTATTTGACCCCTAACAGATAAGATATGATGGCCTGACGGGTGAAGACTCCGTTGCGTGCCTGTTCGAAATAGTAGGCTTTGGGGTCGGAGTCTACGTCGGTGTCTATCTCGGTTATGCGCGGCAGCGGGTGCAGTATGCGCAGATTGTCGCGGGTGCCTTCGAGCATGTCGGCTTTGAGCACGTAGGCGCTCTTTACCCTCTCGTACTCCATAAGGTCTGAAAAACGCTCCCTCTGCACGCGTGTCATATATAGTATGTCGGCGTCTTTGATGGCTTCACGCATATCGGTGGTCTCGGTAAATTTCATGCCGTGTTCGCGGAGGAATATCTTGTATTCGTCGGGTAACTTGAGCTCCTCGGGCGATACGAAGGTGAATCGTGCGCCGAAATGCGATAGCGCCTGCAGGAGCGAGTGTACCGTGCGGCCGTATTTGAGGTCGCCGACCATTACTATGTGTATGTTGTCGAGCCTGCCCTGCGTCTTCTTTATGGAGTAGAGGTCGAGAAGCGTCTGTGACGGGTGTTGGTTGGAACCGTCGCCCGCGTTAACCACCGGCACCGACGCCACCTCGCTTGCATATCGGGCCGCCCCCTCTATGTAGTGGCGCATTACTATCAGGTCGCAATAGTTGGAGACCATCTTAACGGTGTCGTGCAGGCTTTCGCCTTTTGATACGCTGGTGTTGCCCGCTTCCGAGAAACCTATGACGCGTCCGCCCAGCCTGTTTATCGCACTCTCGAAACTGAGACGCGTCCGCGTGGACGGTTCGAAAAACAATGTGGCGAAAACGCGCCCGTGCAGGAGCTGTTCTCCCGGGTTCGATTCGAAATGGGCCGCCAGCTCCATTATTTTCAGTATCTCCTCTTTGTCGAAGTCACTGATCGAGACAAGACTTTTACTCATCTGACGATATGTTTTTTATTGTTATTTCCGCCTTATTGACCTCGTTGTAGTGTTCGAACTGGGCTATGAAAGCATCGGCCAAAGCCTCTCGTATGTCGACCACAATGCGGCAATCCAAGTCGTGTATCTGTTCTACTACATCGGGGGAGTAGTTTTTCATTATCTTCATTACGGCGTTCATGCGCTCGTAACCGAAACCTATCTCTACTCTTCGGTGTTTTACTTTTTCTACGGCCTCGGAGGCCTCTATGACCGCCCGTGCGGCATCGCGATAGGTTGCTATCAGACCGGGTACACCTAATTTGGTGCCGCCGAAGTAACGTACTACCACTATGAGTATGTCGGTAAGTCCGGCTGAAAGGATCTGTCCGAGGATAGGACGTCCGGCTGTAGAGGGTGGCTCGCCGTCGTCGTACTGACGCGCAAGGTCGCCTTTGAACCCCATACGCCATGCGAAACAATGATGCGTGGCGTCGTAATATTTTTTTCTCAAAGCGGCCACATAGCTGTCGGCCTCTTTCTGCGACGATACAGGATAGGCGAACGAGAGGAAACGGCTGCCGCGCTCCCGCACCGTAGCTTCGGCGGGTCCTTTTATGGTCAGATATGTGTCCTTGTAAGAGTTATCCACAATCGGCGGTATTTCATCCCCGAACAAAATTAATCCTTTTTACGGGCTTTTCAAAATATTTTCTATTCCATACCGGGTTTTAACTGTCGGGCGAGAGACATATCGCTTCTGCGATGCCTCGCCTTGCAGGTGGAGCAGTCCTACTTTTACGATAAACTACGTTCTTGGTTTGAAACGGACATAGCGTTCGGGTTATGTCGTTTTTTGCGATACATTGTCCGGTGGCACAAGATATCGGGCATACGAGATACGGGGCTCGCATTGGCTTTCGGTCCCCGGGTTTCTTTAAAAGAGGATTGTGTTTAACGCTACCCGCTATTCTACAGACATGTTAATGGCATTATGTTATTTAGTAGTACGGGATTTTGGTAGTGGTTTGGCAAGGTTTTTTCTGTATCATATATTGTATTAAATTATTTTTATGTATATATGTTTGTTAATCATGTTATTGTGAGGTGAATCCAATAAATGCAAAAACAAAAACAGTACTTTGTGTTGCAAAATACTAAAAAATGTTTTTATATTTGCAGTATAATAGTAGTTGTTAATGAAACCAATCTTTTAAACATTATATTTATGAAAAGGACCATGACAGCCAATATCTCGGGGACGTCTTTCATGTTAGATGAAGATGCTTACCGGGAGCTGAATGCCTATATGGATGACATTTCCGCAAGATTGTCGGGGCAGGATGGCAGAGAGGATATTGTCGACGATATAGAGTCGAGGATAAGCGAACTTCTTCACGAATGGGGTGCCGGAGGTCTGCGTGTGGTTACGTTATCAATGGTAGACCGCATAAAGGCTACTATAGGCGATCCCGAGATATTCGGCGATCCGGATTTCGGTAAAACATATAAAAACGACAGACCTATGGGAAAAAAACTGATGAGAGACACACGCCATAAGGTATTGGGCGGCGTATGTAGCGGGTTAGGCCTCTATTTCGGTATAGGGGCCGCGGTTATGAGGGCTTTGGCATTGATACTGATCATCTGTTTCGGTACTGGTGTCATGGCCTATATTATATTGTGGATAGTGATGCCTAAGCCGAAAACATCGTACGATTTCCGATTGCTCGAAGAGATGGATGCGAAACAGACCCTATAAAGCCGGCGTTTCAGTCGCATCGGGCGTAACAACCCGGGTTTCTTCCGCTCGATGATAGAGACGTATATTTAATAAAGCGAATGATTTATGACAGCACAGAATAGTTTGTCCGACAACATCAAGGCGCAGATGCGCAAAGGGATACTCGAATATTGTATCCTTTCGATATTGTCTCGTACCGATGCCTACGCTTCGGAGATAATAGCCGAACTGAGACAGAGTCAGATGATAGTGGTGGAGGGGACCCTCTATCCGTTACTGACGCGTCAGAAAAACGGCGGATTGCTCGAGTATCGTTGGGAGGAGTCGCCTCAGGGGCCTCCCCGTAAATATTACCGTATAACGGAACACGGACGCCACGTACTCGCACAGCTCGATGCCGCATGGAACGAGCTTGTGGAACAGATAAACAACATAAGGGCGACAGACAGCCTGCATCAAACCTTAGGGGATGTCGATCCGTGGGAGAATAAAACGCCTTTGAAAACAGAATATTAAGATACCATGCGTTTTCGATGATCCGGGCGCAATGGAGCCGGGTAGGGAAACGTACATATAAATCCAAGCCATGAGAGAAACTATTGACATAAGTTTGAACGGCATCGCCTTCAAGGCCGAATACGATGCGTACGAGATATTGAAAGACTATTTCGACCGGTTGCGTAGCGCCTGCAGCGTAGAGGGCGACGAGGGAAAAGAGATAGCGGACGATATAGAGGCAAGGGCCGCTGAGTTGATATTGTCGCGCAATAGCAGTATAGACATGCCTATCGACAGTAAATGCGCCCAATGGGTCATAGAACAGCTCGGCGGGGTAGACCAGATTCCGTTATCCGACAACCGTAATGACGATTATTACGGTGCGTCCGACCGTAACGAGAAGATCGGCTATATTCCGAAGCGGTTTTACCGTAGCAAGGAGGGGGCGCGTGTGGGAGGCATATTCAGCGGTCTCGGGTTATATTTCAATGTCGACCCGAGTATATTGCGCCTCTCTTTTGCGGTCATAATGTTGGCTTTGTTGTTTTTCAGCCGTTACTCGGGATTCTTTTCGGGAGTCTTCTTCTTTTCGTTATTGATCTATTTAATGGCATGGATTCTCGTGCCTGTTGCAGTAACTCCGCGCCAGAAGCTCGAGTTGAACGGGCAGCCGGTTACGCCGGACACTATCAGAAGGTCGTTTCGTAGCGGTTTGGGCGACGGAGGCGACAGAACGGATGGCGTAGCCAGTGTGATGACCCGTATCGTGTACATATTCGGTAAGGTTATAATGTTCATGGTTTATTCCATAGTCATAATGATAAGCGTAAGTCTTGCCATAGGTATAATAACGGTATTGGCGGGCGGTTATGGGATCATGGTTTACTTCTACGATATGTTGTCCGTGTTTGTCGATGCCCCGGTGTACTTCCTCGGTACAGTTGCAATCATGTCGGCGGTGGCGCCTTTGGGGTTGTTGCTCTACCTGTTCGTGAGCATATTGGCCGGCAAGTCTATGCGGTCGTATATAACGGTGCCGTTGATATTGATATGGGTATTGAGCTGGATACTTTGCGGGGTCTTCGGCTTTAAAGAGAGGATGCGTTACTTGCGCGAAGCCAAAGTGGAGACGGCATTTTCGTTGGCCCAGCCTGCCGGTGACACTCTCTACGTGCGTGCGGTGGCAGACTCCGAAATATCTTACGAATATCTCGACGGCGACGGGTTGCCGGTATATACTCAGATAATAGGTTACGAAACGTCCGACAGCCCCGATTACAGCATCGCGATAGAGCGCAGATCGTACGGCCGCAGCCAGACGGAGGCGCATAAGTGTGCGGAACAGATAGATTTGGGAATATTCCAGCAAGGCGATACCGTCTTTGTAGATTACGGACAATTCTACAATCTGCCGTCCAGTTTTCGTAGTCAAATAGCAAGGGTGTATATAAAGGTGCCCGAGGGAAAGGATTTGATTATTGACAATAAATTCATAATGGAAGGCGGTGTATACCGCAGACGTGCCAACAGAACAGCCGTCCCAGCTACTCCAACCATTTCAGCCGACAACGACGAGGATGACGTGGCTACCGATGGAGAGAAACGGGAAGTCATAGTGCTTGACCATGAGAAAGAGTAGTCGTTGAATTAGGATGGCTCGGTGAGCCGATATGTGAAAATTGCCGTTCATTATGTGTGATGAACGGCAATTTCGTATCTTCGCGATAATTATAAGTATTAGATCATGCAGGATATAGTAAACGGACGTTGCGGTTGGTGCGGTACGGACGAGTTGTATGTAAGGTATCACGATTCGGAGTGGGGTAGGCCGGTGACCGACGACAAAATTCTATTTGAGTTTATGGTGCTGGAGAGCGCTCAGGCCGGATTGAGCTGGATAACCATACTCAGAAAACGAGAGGGGTACAGAACGGCCTTTTGCGATTTCGATGTCGAACGTGTAGCGCAGATGACCGACGATGATGTGGAACGGCTCATGCAATACGACGGGATTGTAAGGAACAGGCTGAAGATTAAAGCTACGATCTCAAATGCCAGGCTTTTTATCTCTATACAAAAGGAGTTCGGCAGTTTCTATCGTTACACGTTATCGTTCTTTCCGGATGGGAAACCGATCGTGAACAATTTCCGTTCGTTAAGCGAGATACCGGTATCTTCTCCTCAGTCCGATGCAATGAGCAAGGATATGAAGAAACGAGGATTCAAATTCTTCGGTACTACTATATGTTATGCTCACCTTCAGGCTTCGGGGTTCGTAAATGATCATTTGCTGGGGTGTGTCTGCCGGAAATGACGGGTTTGCGGTAGGTTTTTATATAACTTTTGGTAGCGGTCTACGGTATTTAATATGGTAATTGCTTTTAATGTTTTATACTTCTGTAGAAGTTTGAGAGGTATTTTGTTTACTTGAGCGAAGAGCATCTGATATGATTTCGTTTTTTGGACTCTACGATATTTTAGGCACGCTGTAAATTGTATTCGTTAGTTAGTAAAAAACTATTTTTAGTTTTTCGCTTTTCGAATCCGAGCGGAGCGAGGATTTGTCGACTACAAGTTCCGCTTTCTGGACCCGAGCGAAGCGAGGGCATCAGACACAACTTCCGCCGTTAAATCCCGAGGTACGAGGGATTAGCGGGCCGGAG